>CALABN010000001.1 GCA_937885735.1 uncultured Bacteroidota bacterium
GCTGCGCATTGCAGAGACAGAGAAATACGCCCACGTTACCTTCTTCTTCAACGGCGGCCGCGAGCAGCAGTTCCAGAACGAGGACCGTATCCTTGTGAACTCTCCAAAGGTTGCAACCTATGACCTTCAGCCGGAGATGAGCGCATACGAGGTTAAGGACAAACTTGTTGCCAGCATCAACGAGAACAAGTACGATTTCATTGTCGTAAACTTTGCCAACGGCGATATGGTCGGACATACAGGCATCTACGATGCAATATGCAAGGCTGTCAAGGCTGTTGACGAATGTGTAGGCGAGGTTGTCGCCGCCGCTCAAAAGAACGGCTACAGCACTGTCATCATTGCCGACCACGGTAATGCCGACAACGCAATCAATTCCGACGGCACACCAAACACCGCACACTCATTGAATCCAGTTCCAATCGTTGTCGTTTCTGACGACGTCAAGAAGGTGAATGACGGTCGTTTGGCCGACGTGGCACCAACCATCCTGTCACTTATGAACCTTGAGGCACCAGCTGAAATGACAGGAAAGGTTTTGGTTGAATATTGATTCGATAGTAAATCATAATCGCATAAGGCCGTTCCAATTTTTTGGAATGGCCTTTTTGCTTTATCCGCATTGGCATAAATCAGCCTGTGCGTTTGTGTTGATGTTGATAATTCTGTCTGCGTATTCACAAATGAGCGCGTACAACAATTATCTTTGCATATGTTTTAGGTAAATCACAATGAATAAGACCAACAGACTGATTGACGCTTGCGTGCCTTTCGATTATCGCGACAGCGTTGCCAAAAGAATAAACCCTGCGGAACCGCTTTCACCCGACTATGTATTCGAGCAGATGTTCTGCAATTTTCCCAAGCCTGTTGCCTTGTTGATGAAGGTGCGTAATGCCATAGTCAAGCCTTTGGGGCTACAGGGTGGCGGTTCGTTTCGTGACCTGGTTTCCGAACGGAATGAAGAGGAAATAGTCATCTGCAAGAACGACAAGCATCTCTGCTTTTGGGTTGGCATCTACTGCTCAAAACCTGAAGACGGTTGGCAGAATGCCTCTGTCACTACGGTGGTGCGATTCAACGATTTTATTGGCAAGGTGTATTTTGTTGGAATATGGGTGTTCCACAAGATACTGGTAAAGAGTCTTTTCAGTAAGGCTTTGAAAACTTATTGAAGAAGTTTTTTGCAATTCAATTACTCAAACAGCAGTTCGCAATCCATTGTTTCTTGTGCGTTGTTGAGGTGAACAGCCCCAGTGCTCATTTTGCGGTCGGTGTAACTCCAAGTGCTTGTCGCATTATCGTAGATTAGCACCGAGCTGTCGCCAGCCAAGTATTTTTCTCCCGACATTGAGCAGGTCCCGGCACCTTGCATATGCAGTGTGTAGCATTTTGCCTTGTTGCTGTAGCCTATAGTGAAAGTTCCTTGAATGTCGTGCTGTGCCGTGTAGTTCTTGAGCCAGCAAAGGTCGATGTCTATTTCTGCTTCAGTGAAAGCAACCCACCAACGGTCGAACATTTCGGCCTCGCTTGCAGGATTCTGGTATTCTGTGGTGGCTTTAATTGAGAATGTTCCCGAACCTGTATGTGTCAGTACGTCGACATTTCCGTTGATAGTCACGCCTTTGGCAGATATGGTGAATGAACCGTCGGTGGCTGGTGAAATCTGACGGCAATCGGCCAATGCTTTCTTGATGCCGTCCCACAGGCGTACTGAATCCATTGTCAGTAAATGTACCTGTTTGTCTTCGTCGTCGAGTGCATAGGCAGGTGTAATGTCAAAGTTCCAGCCATCTTCGGCAGGAATCTCAATGCTATTGCCAGCAAGGTCAATTTCCGCAACAATCTTATTTCCGCTATAATCCATTGTAAATGGGTAGCGAGCCATCTCTTCGTTGTCCAGCGACACCAATATGAGCTCAGGGCTGAATCCTGCATCGGTGTAGGCAAATACACGGTATTGAATGTAGCCTTTGCCCAGTGAGTCGAGTTTGCATTGCCACATTTCAGGGTCGGTAATGTTTTCGTTTATTGATGCAAACTTCATTGTTTGTCCTGCGTAAGCCGATTTTTCCTTTGCACCGCTGTCGCTAATGCGAATGGTTACATACGTGTTCATCAGATTGCAGTAATCGTCAAAGCGCATTCGAGCCTCTTCATACGCCTCGTTCTCCTTGTGCTTCTTGATGCTTTGAAAAACGCTGACCAAGGTGCCGTTGTATAGATTTGCGCGCAGTTCGTTTGACAATTCGCTTTTTATGCTTGAATTCAAACCACCACTGTAGGTATAGCCTAGGTTTGTTGCTTCGCCAGTGCAAATGGCTTGTGCGTCCTCGTCGTACCAATATTCCCAGCAATAAGCGGTAACCATTGAGTCGATGACGTTTTTCATACCCGTTTCATCCAAATCGGTGCGAGAAAAGACAGGGTAAAGAGCCTTGTACCAATCAACAGCGGTACGGAAACCACGGCCTTCACCAGGATTGACGGCATTCCTGCCTGCTTTGCTGTAGTAATAATTGAATGCGGCTTTGTACAGGTCCTTGCGACCGCTCCAGGCCTCTTCTGCAAAGCGGTTGATTGCGTAGTCGATGAATGCCACGGAAGCCATTGAAGCACTCATCACTCTTGACGACAGCGCGTTGCTGAGAGCCGTTGTAGCTTGTCCCAACATAATCTTCAAGGTTCCGCCTGCCACCAGTTCATCGTTGTTTTGATAGGCTGCGCGTGCAACTTGATATGCCCCGAGCGCAGTTCCGAAATACCCAAGGTATTCACTGAACTTGTCGAGAAACTCACTTTCGAAGCCAAATCCTTTCAATGCGTTGAATGTGAAATCGTTGCCTAATTGAAGCGCGGTGCTGGCATCGTTGGCATAGAAGTCGGAGGCTACGGCCACTGGATTTTGCGCGGTTACTATGTTTTGCAGGTTGGTCACAACTTCGGAAAGGCTGGTGTTGGTTTCGGGCAAATAGTTGGCAATCAGGTGTGATTTGCGAGTGTAACGTTGGTCAATGGTAAATGCCCCGAAGGTTGACAAGTGATTGGTGCTAATGACTAATTCGCCAGTTGTACGGTCGTACTGGCCATTTACTGGCATCCATTTTCCCGATTCGCTGTCGTACCAGGAAGCGCTTGCCAATTCATTTTCGCTCAATTCCATAGGAACCCGTATCTGAACCGTTCCTGTCAAGTCGTGAAGACCGTTGCCCAAACAGATGTCGAAAATCTTGCTTTGCACGGCACCTTCCATTTTTGTTGGTGAATGGATTGTGGCACGAATGCTCACCGTGGTTTCCTCATCGATTATCGTAGGGTCGAATGTCACTGAACAATAGAGTGCTTCGGCGGTCAGTGTTGAATCGTTTATAATGAAAACTTCGCCGTCGTCATAGATGATGTCTTCTTTCCAGGTAATGCTGTCGATTTTGGCAAGTGGCGATTCCCACGTTTGTTCGCCATTGACGTTTAGTGTGTTGCCATTGCTGATTTTTACATTGTCTATTTCGCTTGCGCGGAATGATTTGACAGTTCCGTCGTTGCAGTGTGCAATCATACTGTAAGCCAGTGATTCGGCATCGGAAGATGCAGGTTCGAGTGCGGGATAGATATTGTCGAACAGTCGCCAACCCGTTGCGTTCCTGTATGCATCTTGACAATCGTATGGTACGTAAAGTGTGGCATCGTTGTCGAATATTTTTGACATAAATGTTTCATCAGAGATGACTGGCGGAATTTCCGAATAACAGTAAACAGTTTTCAGATTCTCGCATTTGGCGAATGCCTTCTCCATTTCAATTATTGAGGCATTGAGCGTTACGCTTTTTGCTTCGCGCGGAATGGCATTTTCATTAATAAGTATGACTGACGACGGCACGGTATACGTGTAGTCGTATGTTTTTGTCGGAATAGCCATTACAAGCCGTGTCTTTTGTCGGTTGAGAATCATAGTGCCAGATTCGTCGGTGCAATACCAAGGATTTTTCTCATCTATATTGATGTCATACATAATTGACCCCCAGAAGGCATCGGTTGCAATTTTCTTTAAGGTTGCAGGCAGTGTGATGTGGTTCAATGAAATTCCTCCCAATGCGCGACTCCCTATTTCTACAACATTGGTGAATTCAGGGCTTTCCAGTTTTGTGTTGGCAAACGCTTGCTCGCCCATACGGGTTATGCAACCAAGCCATTCAGCATCTTTCACGTTTGTGGACTGAAAGGCAAAATCACCCACTTCAAACTCTTTGCTGTAGCAAGTTATATTGGTGAGCGGGTTTGCCATAAATGCCTTGTCGCCAATGTAGCGCACGGATTTGCCTATTGTGAGGTTTTTGATGTTGGCAGCGGCAAATGACTCTGGACCAATTTCTTCAACATTGTCACCTATGACAAGTGTCTGAATCTGTGTGGCCACGAACGATTGAACCGATATGCGTCGTACATTGTTGCCAATGGTGACGGTGTTAAACGATTTGTTGGCCAGCGAGCCACGTAGGTGAACGTTGGTGACAAGGTATGTGGTGTCACCGACAGTTACTGTTGCAGGAATGGTGATGTCGCCCGAGGTGAGACTGCAGTCTCTCACGTCGGCTTCCCCATTAGGATATAGGCAATAAGTGAAATCGCCGATAATGGTCAACTTGCCATTTGAAGGTTGTATGTTTCCATACACAGTTATGTTCTCATTGTATTTGTATATGTTGCCTAATTTGTACCACCCGTCGTATGCACCGTTCCAACCATAATTGAAATGGAAATAGCTGTCGGAAGTGTAGCCGTCGCATACCAATGTGTGCCCGTCAACGGAATCGGACTCAATTGATGGGTAGCCATTATATAAAACTGGACGACCAGCGTTGAGTTCATTCTTTATGAAGTTTGCAATTTCATCGATGCTTGCACCAGATATGCTTGTCCAATCGTTGTTGTAGCCTAAATTATAGGCCATTGCTCTTCCTGAAATGGCAGAATAAGTTCCGTAAGGTTCATAATCTGCTCCGATAGCAAATCCCAAATCGTACATTAAATGGGCAATGGCATAGGCTTCTTCTGAAGTGTAACCTTCAGCATAATTGTTTTTCATTTTTCCCCAGTCGTAAGTTGATTGGGAAAAGTCTACAGTAACGCCTGTCGCTTCGTTTGTCGCTGTGCCAAATCCAGATTTGGGCCATTGCCAGTAATTCATTACTTGCGCTGTGGCGGTAATCACGCATCCAGTCGGGCAACCTTCGGGGCAAAGATTGTTGTATGGCGCCCATTGGCTCCAGGTGGTTTTAAGCAGTGGAGACACTACAACGTGTTGTTGCTGTGCATTGACAGCGCATATTGTTAAAAACAGTGCAATTATTGTCAGGCGGAGTTTCATCGTTTGGCAATTTTATAGGTTAATTCGTCTAAAGCAATTATGTAGATATTGTCCTTGAAGCCGTTCATATCCACCATAAGATGTCCTTGACCGTCGGTGTGCCATACGCCTGCCCTGCGACCATCGACAGAGAATATTTGCAGTAATGCGTTGGCGCGGGCATTTTCCACTGTTATGGTGTTGTTGCTGAAAATGAATGTGGCTTGTTCCTCTTGCTCATTTTCAATCACAGTGTTTTCTGTTTGGAAAGTGGCTTTTTGCAATGTCGAAAGTTCAAAAATGGCTTGTTCCTCACTCGAAGTGATTACCAGATTGCCACCATTGTAGGTTATTTCGGCTTCGCTGTTGAATACAAAACGGGTGTTTGTGCCGTCTTTCTGCTCTATGATAATGACATTTCCCGCCCAGCAGGTAATGGCTGTCAGGGTAATGGCAATGATTGATAATAGTCTTTTAACCATCATTTTCAATTATTCTTTAAACGGTGAATTTATGGAATTCACCTAATTTATGTTAGCAATGCAAATTTATTCAATCTTTTTGAATGCTCAATCCACGAGGAAAATATGGATGGCAGTAGCGGACAATTGAAATGATTGAAACTTCAGGACTTTGAGTTTTGGACTCTTAATTCTGAATTGAAATTTTTCTCTTGCGAATGAAAAACAAGTTTGCTAAAATTGTAAACGGTTAGCAACTTTATGAATATCATCAAAATATCGGCAGTAACTGCACTTTTGTCAATTTCGGGCTTTGGGTGTTCCACCGACAGCGAGAAAGACTCGTATGCCTATGTTGACGGACTGTTGGTTGATATGGGTAAGTTCGATGGGTGCGGTTGGGTGGTGGAGTACGACAACTGTATGCTTGAGCCCACCAATCTCGACGAATTCAACATTGATTTGGCCGACAGTATGTCAGTGCGTTTTGCCTATGCCGTGAGCAAGGACCAGGTATCTGCCTGTATGATAGGAACGGTTGTCGATTTGCTCGATATCTACGAGAAATAAACTATGGCGTTACATAAAACAAAAAGGCGACCATTGGTCGCCTTTTTGTTTTATTGAAAAATGTCTTTATTCTGCATTCTTGACGCACCTTACAGATATTGCGTTGTCAGGTTTTTCGTAGTACATAAATGGCTTTTTCAAACCTTTGTGGTAGTAAAGTTTCCATACATTGTCGTTAGCCTTTGACGACGACCACATTGAGGCTGAATTGCCAGCGTTTTGGAAATCGCCGTTGTAGAAGCCGGCATAAACCAAGTCGAACGGATTGAGCAGGTTCTCAACAATCGAGTCGTTGCAAAGATTTGCTGACAAATCTTGAAGTTCCTCGTTTGAAGGTATATGCCAGCCGTCGGGACATAGACCTTGAGCGCCTTCATCGACACTGCCGTCCATTGCCACATTCCAGGTATAAAGGATGCCAAGTTCGGCAGAGTCGGCATTTTGGAAGAATTTGATGCTGTCACCGTTGCTGTTGGTGGTGACTTTCAGGTTTTCGGCCATCCATACCTGGTCGCCGATGGTGGTGTATTTATACACTCGTCCGTCGCGTTCGTCAACGAACGTTCCGCGGTTTGGCATGCCGTAGGCATTCATTCCGGTCTCGGGGCACACCTTTTCGG
>CALABN010000002.1 GCA_937885735.1 uncultured Bacteroidota bacterium
AGTTGCAGCTGTTAATGCAGTACCACGCTCAAGGAGGGTTGCGGTAACATCAGTTGCTGTGTTCTTGACTACGTTGTATTTGTCGAGGCTGATGCTGATGAGTCCCGAATCCACCACAATGTTTTGGTTGAATCCCGAAATGTGGGTGTAGATTTTCGGCTGTTCCTTTTCGGGGAAAAGCACGGCCAGTCGGGCCCACGCTTCCGACAGTTCCTTTTCGAACTTCAGTTTGCCAGTGCCGAAAATGCGGTTCACTTCGCGCATCGACCCGCAGATGTCGGGGTCGGTGAGGAACGATGCCAGTTTGCGGTCGTAGTTCAGTTGGTTCGTCCCGCCAATGTTGATGATCTTGATGCTGAAAAGGTCCAGAAATTGGCCGTATTTCTGTTCCATTTGCGGAACGTGTTGCCAGATGCTGTCGGCAGGAATGGCGAAAAGGTCCTGTTCAAAGCGTTGGATTTCAATATCTTTGTAGGTCTTGCTGATGTCGATGTCCGATTTTCCGTGGCATCCGCTCAGAACTATCGCACAAATCAGTATTTGTATTGTTCTTCCAATATTCATCTTGTATCTCATTTTCCCGACAAAGTTATCAAATTCCGTGAGTCCCGAAAAAGCGGACAAACCCACGGATTGCCCCAAAAATAATTAGAAAGACGCAATTGTCAATCAATGGTTTAGAAAGTGCGATTTTGCAATTCTAGAATCTTATTTGTAAAAATTCATCTCATCAATGTATTGCCACGCTTTTTCAGGCACGAAGAACTGAACGTTCTTGCCGTCGGCGATGGCTTTGCGAATGAAACTTGATGATATTTCAATCTGCGGTGCGTCAATGAGTTGCACGTGCTGATGATTGTGGAAGACGGTCTTTTCGCAGTTTGGGCGCGGATAAACCATAATGTTGAAATTGCTTAGAAGCAGTTCGTAGTTTTTCCATTTGTGGAGAGTGCCCAGATTGTCTTCGCCCATAATCAGCGTAAACGCGTGTTCGGGGTGCTGCTCGTGCAGGTAGGCAAGCGTGTCAATGGTGTACGACGGTTTAGGCATACGGAATTCGATGTCGCAGGCGCGGAACTTGCTGAAGTCGCGTAGCGCAAGGTTTACAATGTGTAGCCTTTGGTAGTCGTCGAGCAGTTGCGCACGTTGCTTGAGCGGGTTTTGCGGGCTCACCACAAACCATATCTCCTGCAGGTCGGTATATTCGGCAATGTAGTTGGCCAGTGCCAGATGCCCGATGTGAATCGGGTTGAACGAACCGAAGTATAGCCCGACTTTCATCTTTGGCGCTTATTTGTCAAGAAATTCGCTCACTTTGTCGTAGGCCTGTTGGCAGGCGACGTCAAGCACGTCGTTCACTATGGTCAGGTCGAATTGGTTGGCGTAGGAGATTTCTTCTTCGGCTTTTGCCACGCGACGCTCAATTTCTTCTGCCGAGTCGGTGGCGCGACCAATCAGCCTTTTGCGCAGTTCTTCCACCGAAGGTGGCATTACGAACACCGATAGGGCGTTGTCGCCGAATTTCTTCTTCAGGTTGACTCCGCCTTTCACGTCAACGTCGAACAGCACGTGGTTGCCTTTGCCCCAGATGCGGGTCAGTTCCGATTTAAGCGTGCCGTAGAAGCGTCCTGCGTAAACTTCTTCCCATTCAACAAATTGGTCAGCGTCGATGCGCTTCCTGAACTCGTCGACAGTGAGAAAATGGTAATCTACGCCGTCTTTCTCCTGTCCGCGAGGTGCGCGACTGCAGGCCGATACCGAGAATTCCAGTTTCAGCCCTTTCGATAGCAGGTGCTTTACAATGGTTGTCTTGCCCGAGCCTGACGGTGCTGAAAAAATGACAATTTTCCCTTCCTTCATTTTACAGAATGTTAAGTGATTGCTCCTTTATTTTCTCCAGTTCGTCCTTCATACAAACCACTAGTTTCTGCATTTCGGAGTCGTTGGCCTTTGAGCCCAAAGTGTTGATTTCGCGACCCATCTCCTGCGCAATGAAACCGAGTTGTCGTCCAGTTGCGTCGCCGTTCATAGTGTCGAGGAAGTACTTACAGTGATTGGCAAGGCGCACCTTCTCTTCAGTGATGTCGAGTTTCTCGATGTAGAAGATCATTTCCTGCTCAAGGCGGTCCATATTGATGTTCTCGAGTTTGATGAACTCGTTCAGGTCGCCTTTTATGCGTTCCTTTATGCGGTCGATGCGTGGGCGCTCGTATGTGGGCACTTGCGCAAGATATTCCTGAATCTTATATATGTGGTCGGCAATGTCTTTTGCCAATGCCTTGCCTTCCTGCTTGCGGAATGCGACAAGTTGGTCCAATGCATCTTCTATCGATTTTCTGATAGTTGACCATTCATTGTCGTCAAGTTCTTCGTGGTCGGTTTTCAGCACGTCGGGTAGGCGCATTATCGTTCCCAGAAGGTCGGCCGATGCAGGCAGGCCGAGTTCGTCGGCAATCTTGCTCAGTTGACTGTAGTACGATTTAACGACGTCGGCATTGATTGTCGATGCCGATTCCACATCGTTCAGTTCGGAGTACATCGAGAAATCGACTTTGCCACGCAACAGTTTGTCTGATATTAGGTTGCGTATTTCCATTTCTTTCTCGCGATAGAAATTTGGAATACGGCTGTTCAAGTCGAGTTGCTTGCTGTTCAAACTTTTTACTTCAATGGTCAGTTTCTTGTTACTCAATTCGCAAGTTGCTTTCCCGAATCCTGTCATTGACAATAACATAACTTCAGTATTTATGGTTTTTTATTATTTCGATAGATATTTCAATCCTTTGGCGACTATCACCAAATCGATGTAAAGTTGGTAATCTTTTGCGTATAGCAAGTCTATTTTTTCGCATTGTTCGAGCGAAGCGTCAGGTCCATAGTTTATAAGTGCCTGATTCAAAACTCCTTTTCTGATTTTTGGGAGAACGGGGTTTTTGCTTCTGCCTGAAAAACCCACCCACGACATTTGCCCGAACATTACCCTGAAAATGTTGCAGTAAAGCCTTGCGGGCGCTTTGCACACAAACCACAATATTGGCGATGTCACCAGCAATGCGAGCGACATCAGTATGTCGAAGGTGCGCTTGTTGCGTATGTTTTGGGGCTTCACAATGGTGTTGAAGTCGACGGTGTAGAGGTCGCCTGCGGTGTCGATGGAATTACTTCCGATTATCGACAGGCTTTCGGGTGGCGCAATCTTGAAATGTACAGTGTCGCCGTCGAGTTGTAGCATTTGCTCAATTATCTGCTGTGCGGTCATATTTGCCGAACAGAAAATTAATTCGTTTATCTTGTTGATTTTCACTATTTCAGATATCTGTCCGATGTTGCCTATTGCTTTGCGTTCGGCGTCGGCTTGCGGACTGATGAACCCTGCGTATTGGTATTTCAGTGTCGATTGGTTCAGCACGTCGACCACGCGTTCGGCTTCTTCTTGAGTGCCTACGACCGCAATGTGCGATTTCTGCCCAATGTCGAAACTGAAACGTGTTGGCCAAATGTAGTTTATTGCTATTCTTAAAATGTTGACTGCCAGTAGGCTGAATGCTGTTCCTAGCATTATCATAGCGCGTGAGAAACGGAATTCTTCAGGCAACAGTGCGTATCCTACAAGTATTATCAATGTGCCAATGGCAATTCCGCGGGTTACGCAGAATGGTTTGGCTTTGTTTTCGTATCCACCTGAATAATAGATTGATAGAATCCAAATCAGGACGTAGGTCGGGGCCACGATTGTGAAAAATTCCTTCGGGAAATGCCCGCCTTCAAATATGTATTCCGACCATTTTGTGCTCAAGAGCGCTATTCCTGCATACATCGTTGTGGCGTCGGCAAGTGGCAGTGCTATGTGCTTGACAAATCGGCTTATCAGTGCAAGGAATGCGCGGAAATAAATGGCGCAATTGATGACGAACGAGAATATCTTGGCGTTGCGTGCGCTCAGGTTCTTTTGGGCAAAAATCGACATCGCATTGTAGAACATCCGCACGTAGTTCACGCTTCCTTTTTTGGTGCTTTCGCCCTTGTAGTGGATTATGCGGGTTTCGGGGAAATAGTAGTTTTTGTAACCGCCCTTTATTATCCTGTACGACAGGTCGATATCTTCACCATACATAAAGAAGTCTTCGTCGAGCAGGCCCACTTTGTCGAGTGCCGAACGCCGTAACAGCATAAAAGCGCCAGCCAGGACGTCCACAGGGTTGGTCTCGTCTTTGCTCAAATGCCCCATATAGTATTGGTTGAACCGTTTCGATTTCGGGAACAGGCTCGACAGCCCGAAAATCTTGTAGAAAGCCACCATCGGCGACGGAAATCCGCGCTTGCTTTCGGGCAGGAAGTTGCCCTTGCCGTCAATCATCTTTACGCCCAAACCGCCAGCATCGGGGTGCTCGTCCATAAACTTTACAGTCTTGCTGAAAGTGTCTTCTTCAATCATTGTGTCGGGATTGAGCAACAGCACGTATTCGCCTGTCGATTGCCTGATTGCCTGATTGTTGGCCACCGCAAAGCCTGTGTTCTTCTTGTTCTCGATGAGCCTTACCTGCGGAAACTTTTCGGCAACCATTGCGCACGAGCCGTCAACGGAGTTGTTGTCGACTACAAATATTTCGGTCTCAACGCTTTGCATAGCCTTTACTACAGAGTGCAGGCACTGCTCCAGAAAGTATTTTACGTTGTAGTTTACAATTACGACCGAAAGTTTCATTACACCGATTTTTGTGTGGCGAAAATACTGTTTAATTGTCAATTTCCGTTTAATAATGTGCAATTAAATGAATTGATGAAACATAAGGCTTTGCGACCAGAATTTACAGACGTCTAGTGTAATTTCATCGTAAACATAATCAATGACTTGCATTTGTGAAACCGTCCGTTTCGCAATTTTGTGGACTTCTATTAAGTTTGCCCGCCAAGCACCCCGCCAAGCACCCCGCCAAGCACCCCGACAAGCAGGTGGCTTTATTTATTGATATAAAAACAAATATATATCTTGTATTTTATGGTTGTTTTTGCTATATTTGTAGAAACAAATTCTTTATGGAAGACTTTTCGGAGTATTTGCGTCAAAGTGAGCCTTACAAGCAGAACCGTGCATCGTCGTGGCGCACGGCCATAGGATTGCAGGATGTTGACGGGCTTGCGCCGTCGGAGTATTTGATTGACACCGCTCGCCGAAATATCGAAGGCGAGATTTCCATTAATGAAGTTCGTGAAATGTTGGCCGATTATTATCACACTCTTGATAATCGTGCCGATATGCAACGTACTGAAGAAGCCGACAAGGTGTCGTTGCATATTGTCGAGTTGCTTAATGACAAGACGTTCTCGTTTTCGGTTGCAGGCTTTTCCGCCATTCACCGCAAATTGTTCGGCGGTGTTATGAAAACCGCAGGCGAGTTCCGCACCTACAACATAACTAAAAACGAGTGGGTGTTGCGTGGCGACACTGTTATGTACACTAGTTACGATATGATTCGCGACACGCTTGAGTACGATTTTTCGCAGGAAAAGGCGTTCGATTATCGCCATTTGTCGATGAAGGAAATTGTTCGCCATTTGTGCGCATTCGTAGCGGGTGTATGGCAGATTCACCCGTTTTGCGAAGGAAATACGCGCACTACGGCTATATTCACTATCAAATATTTGCAACAACTTGGCTTTGATGTCAATAACGACGTGTTTGCCGAAAATTCGTGGTATTTCAGGAATGCTCTGGTTCGTGCCAATTATAGCAATCTGCAGAAGGGCATAACAGAAACGACAGTTTATCTCGAAAGATTCTTCCGCAGTATGTTGCTGGGAGAGGAGCATTCGTTCCGGAACAGAGAATTGCATATCGAATGGAAAGAGGACACTGAGGCTGACGCCGTTCAAAGTGCAAACGAGACGGTTCAAAGTGCAAATTCTGCACTTTATCTTCCTCCAAAGGGCCAAAATTGCACTTTGGAAGAGGTTGCGGTTCTTCGCGTAGTGCAGATGAAGCCTACTGCAACCCAGAAAGAAATAGCCGCAGAAATAGGAAAATCGGAACGTACCGTCAAGTCCTTGACTGTTGCTCTTCAGGAGAAAGGCATCCTGAAACGCACGGGAAGCAAACGTGACGGCAAATGGGAGATAGTAAAAGATTAGACACTGAAGCATTATGGACCAACCGAAAATAGAACGTATGCTGCGCCTGATGAAGATGATGTCGGGCAATATTAATTACAGCGTGGAGGAACTTGCCGAGCGTCTGGATATGTCGGACCGTACAATATACAGGTACATAGACACGTTCAAGAATGCCGGCTATACCGTCACTAAGCTCTACGCAAACACATATAAGTTGGAGAAGATACCGAGAGAGATGCCGAACTTCGACAGGCTGATGTATTTCTCTGAAGAAGAGTCATACCTTATCAACTCCCTGCTGGATGCATTGGTGCCGACGAATTCCCTGAAGAAAGGTATCAAGAAGAAACTGGCCGTCATTTATGACAAGACCAGCATCGCAGACTATGTTGACCGCAGAAGTAATGCGGCACATGTTGAGAGTCTGGCCAAAGCAGCGCGTGAAAAGAAGAAAGTTGTGTTGAAGGACTACGAATCCGGGAATTCCCATACTGTGCGTGACCGCCTTGTGGAACCTTACGGATTCACTACGGACTACATCGATGTCTGCGCATACGATCTTGAGGACGGACACAACAAGATTTTTAAGATATCCCGAATAGGGGCCGTTGAAATTCTAGATGAGCCATGGGCTGAAGAATCAGCTCATCGCAAGCAAGGTATGGATGTGTTCAGGATGACAGGCCATGTATGTGGCCATATTACCTTGAAAATGTCTGTTATGGCAAAGAACCTTCTTTTGGAAGAGTTCCCTCTTGCTGAGAAAGAACTGAAGAGAAATGTCAACTACTGGATACTGGATACGGACGTATGTAATTATGCCGGAGCCTGCCGCTTCTATGTCGGACTCGCCAATGAAATCAAGATTGTCGATTCCCCGGAATTCGT
>CALABN010000003.1 GCA_937885735.1 uncultured Bacteroidota bacterium
GCATCATGGTGGCTAAGTTCTTTTGTCACTTTTCTCCAAAGAAAAGTGAGTCAAACACATAAAAATACAATTAGTGCAACCTTTCAGATTGTTTCCTCGTGTGTTCACACGTTCCGTAGGTTTCACAGCGTTCAACCCACGGTTATGATAGTTGGCCACTTTCAGTGGCTGCTTTTTCTACACGAATTACCATTATTTTTTTAGTAATTATTTGTTTTGTAACATTTTGCAGAGATGCGCGCGCCACATCTCTACCAGCAATGCGTCAATTATGCGTGTCGGCGCTCTGCGGCTTCATTGTATATGAATTCATTACCAGAAAAAAACGTTTTGGCCGCAGAGCGGCCTGATAATGGTAGTATATGGCACAACAGAAGGCACAAGCCGCAGAGCGGCGATACAATTTTGCTTCAATGAATTTTTACATTCCGTAAGATTGGGAAGATTCCGTGTCTAACATGGAATGACGGTGTTTGGTGTTCGGTTGGAATGGCGCCAATTTAAATTCCTGAATTCCAAATTCCATTATTAATTATATTTTTGTCAATCCTAACAATGTGAATGATGTCAGAAAAGAGCGAGGTCAATGGGTTTATATTGAAGGTTGGGCTGACAATAGGCATAGCCTTTTGTGCCACAATATTCATTGCGCATTTGCGTGGATTGAGCCACACGCCGGGCGACAGCGTGTCGTGGCTCAACATCATTGTCATGATGGTTGTGGTAATGGTTTCCGGTCGTCAGTACCGTGAGGCTGTCGATGGCGACAATTTCACTTATGGCAAGGCATACGGTTACATAACCAAGCTGAATCTGATAAGCTCCATTGTACTGACCATTTTTGGTTATTACTACTATAGCGCAATTGCACCAGGCGACATTGAAATGATAAAGGACATGGCCAATGAGTATTTTGCCCAGTTGGGTACAATGACGGCAGATCAGTCCGATGCAATGTTGCAGTTGTTCAACCAGACATTGTCGGCGGGTTCAATGGCGTTTGTCATGTTTTTTTATCAATTTATAGGAACTTCGTTTTTTGGACTTGTATTGGCAAACATCATTAGAGCGAAGAGACATTTTACCATAGAATAATACGTAAATAGATGAATATAAGCGTTGTTATTCCTCTGTATAACGAGGAAGAATCGATAAACGAACTTGTGGCATGGATTGCCAAGGTGATGTATGAAAACAATTTCACTTACGAGATTGTGATTGTTGACGATGGCAGCACTGACAGTTCGTGGGAGGAGATTAAGAAACTGACTGAGGAATACGGGTCAATCCGTGCGCTCAGGTTCCGCCGCAACTACGGCAAGTCGGCGGCTCTCTACTGTGGATTCCGTGAGGCCGCGGGCGATGTGGTGTTCACAATGGACGCCGACCTTCAGGACAGCCCAGACGAGATTCCTGCAATGTACAAGATGATTGTGGATGACAAGTTCGACATGGTGTCGGGTTGGAAGAAGGAGCGCCACGACCCTATAACAAAGACCATCCCGAGCAAGTTCTACAACTGGGTTGGCCGTGTCACAACCGGCATCCATCTTCATGACATGAACTGCGGACTTAAGGCATACCGCCGCGACGTAGTAAAGTCGATAGAGGTTTACGGCGAGATGCACCGCTACATTCCTGTACTTGCAAAACAGGCAGGTTTTGGCAAGATTGGCGAAAAGGTGGTTGTACACCGTGCCCGCAAGTATGGAGTGACCAAATTC
The DNA here is from genome assembly GCA_937885735.1 of uncultured Bacteroidota bacterium. The sequence continues at coordinate 1,725 of CALABN010000003.1, forward strand.
GGCATCGAGCGTTTCATAAACGGCTTTCTCGACCTCATGTCGATACTGTTCATGACCAAGTTCGGCAAAAAGCCGATGCACCTGTTCGGAACTCTTGGCGTGTTTGTATTCTTCATAGGCTTTGTGGCAGCCATTGTGGTTGGCGCAATGAAACTGGTGGCGCTTTCAAGAGGAATCATGGCACCACTTGTCACAAGCAGTCCGTATTTCTATCTTGCCCTTGCCTGCATGATAATGGGAACGCAGTTATTCCTTACAGGATTCCTGGGTGAGCTCATATCGCGCAGTTCAAATGACCGCAACAATTATCAAATAAAGGAAACCATAGAATAATGAAACGCCTGCTGTTGTTATCCGTCATTGTTGCCGTCTGCAACATTCTTGTGGCGCAGGATTCCATTAGCGTGGAGTCGGTGGTGATGGAACGGCATTGTTTCATGAACAGGTTTTATGTCGATAGCTGCAAGGTCAACCTTAACCGTATGATAGCCGGGTGTGGCGCAAACGAGCCTGCGGCTGAAATGTTTGGCAAGGCTCAGGAGTCGAAAGTGTTCGGTTCGGTGTTCTGCATCACTGGCGCATGCCTTGTGGCTTATCCGCTCATAAGCTGCATTTGGGAAGACAAGCCAAATGTGCCTATGGCTGTAGCTGGTTGCTGCATGGCGGCCATATCGGTACCGTTGTTCATCAACTACAACAAGCAGTCGAAGGAGGCATTGCGACTTATGGGCGAGGAGTACATCCCGCCTAAGGATGACGAGGAGGGTATCAGCCTGAATATCGGAATGTCAGCAACCGGACTCGGTTTCTGTCTGAAGTTTTAATCCATGAAGGGCCGATTTGCTCCGTCGCCAAGCGGAAGAATGCATTTGGGAAATGTCTATAGCGCCGTGCTCTCGTGGCTGTCGGCAAAAAGTCAGGGTGGCGAGTGGCTTCTGCGCATTGAGGACCTCGACCGCCAGCGGTGCAAGCCCGAATATGCCGCACAACTTGAGGACGACCTTCTGTGGCTTGGCCTGAAATGGGACGAAGGCGGCTCTGCCGGCGGGCCAAACGGACCATACTACCAAAGCCGGCGCAATGAGATTTACCAAAACGAATTTGAGAAACTGCGCGGCAAGGGACTTCTTTATCCTTGCTACTGCACGCGTGCCGACATAATGGCATCAAGCGCGCCACACTCTTCAGACGGACAAGTGATATATGGCGGACATTGCCGCAATCTTTCCGAAGCACAACGTATTGAACTTGAAAAGGACCGCAAGCCTGCCATCAGGCTGATGGTTGAAGATGCCGAAATATGTTTCGCCGATGTGCATTACGGGCGGCAGTGTTTCAACCTTGCTCGCGATTGTGGCGATTTCATAGTGCAGCGTGCCGACGGCAATTTCGCCTATCAGCTTGCAGTTGTCGCCGATGACGCGCTCATGGGAGTCACCGAGGTGGTGCGAGGCTGCGACCTTTTGCCTTCGACACCGCAACAGATTTACCTTTACAGACTTCTGGGTTACAATGTGCCACAATTCGCACACGTTCCGTTGCTGATGTCGAAAGACGGACATCGTCTTGCCAAGCGCGACAAGGGTACCGACATGGGAACGCTTAGGCAGAACTACACGCCCGAGGAATTGCTTGGACTGATTGCAAACTTTGCGGGAATTGTTGACAGACCAGCGGACATATCGTTGCGCGAGCTTACAGACGAGTTTGGCTGGAACAAGGTCCCATGTACAATGGCAATTCAGAATGTGAGTTATATAAAACATATTTAATTAGTTTTATACGTTCGATAACATGGCATTCCCCTGTTAGTAGACAAACACTTTTTTGAAAATATCGATATATTCAATTTTTGTTATCTTCATAGATGACTGTGGTTGACACTTATTAACGGTTCAACAAATCAACTTTATAGGGTAATGGGCTTCGGCCTGTTGCCTTGTTGTTATTCAACAAGCAAATGTTATCCAACATTGTTTTTTTTACATTGTTATTTGAATCTGAATTTCTACTTTTGGCTTTATATCACTAATTCTAATTCTATTATATGAAACGAGTCATTTTTGCCACCATTATGCTTGTGGCATCTGTATTTAGCTCAATGGCTGAAAAATTTGAAAAAGATGGTCTGTTTTACTTGGTAACAAGCGATACTGTGCCATATACGGCAGCCATCACTTATTCAGTGCATAACAATTCCAACTATAGTGGAGTTAAATCGATAACTATACCGTCATCAGTAATATACAACGATAAAACATATACTATTGATCAGATTGCCGGAAGTGCGTTTGAGTATTGCAGTGAATTGGAATCGGTTTCTATCCCCAATTCAGTACTCTATATAGGAGGATATGCTTTCCGTGGTTGCAGTAGCTTGAAAACATTGACAATACCAAACACTGTTACTGCGATCAAGGAGAAAGCATTTCTATATTGTTATGGATTGACTTCGATAAATATTCCGGAATCAGTCACAATCCTTGGTGACAATGCCTTCCATGACTGCAGCAGTTTGGAATCTATAGTCATTCCTGAATCAATTACCAGCATTAGTGCGGAATTATTCTCGGGTTGCAGTAGCTTGACATCGGTTACCATACCAAGTTCAATTACCAATATTGGATCAGATGCATTTGAAGACTGTAGCAGCCTGACATCTGTAAACATTCCAGCTTCAGTAACCAGCATTGGATATGGGGCGTTTGACAACTGCGTTAATTTGACCATATATTGTGAGGCAAGTTCCATACCTGACGGATGGAATATTGATTGGAAATCAGAGAGCAGTAAGGTGGTGTGGAATGCAAGCCAGCCAAATGAGAATGATTTCGAATATACCGATACCACTAAGACTTGCATCAAGAAATATATAGGCCAATCTGCAAATGTGACTATACCTGGCACCGTCACCAGCATTGCCTCAAAGGCATTCTACAATAATTCTGTCATAAAAACACTTGCCATACCTAATTCTGTAACAAGCATTGGCGCAAATGCGTTCGCAGGGTGCAAGGTTGAAACCCTGACATGCAACACCGATGCCATTGGAACACAATTCGCCGGAAATACGAGTTTGAAAACACTGGTTTTCGGGGATTCGGTTGCAACTATAGAAAACAGTGCATTCAGAGGATGTAGCAATTTGGAGTCTGTCAGCTTTTCCAGCTCAGTCCAAAGCATAGGCGATTACTCGTTTTTGTCTTGCGACAAATTGACAAAGGTCAACGTGGAATCCATTGAGAGTTGGGTAGGCATTGAATTCAGCATATATACTTCCAATCCATTGATTGCTGCAAAGCATCTATATGTTGACGGCACAGAGGTGACAGACCTGGTAATCCCTAGTACAGTCAAACGCATTGGAAACAATGCTTTCGTAGATTGCATGAGCTTTGTTTCTGTCACTATTCCGGAAAGTGTTGAAAGTATTGGCTATGGAGCATTTTCGTATTGCGAGAATATAGTGTCGGTGGATATTCCTAATACAGTGACTGAGATCGGGGAAGTTGCCTTCTATGATTGCATAAATGCCACCATAACGCTTCCAAATACAGTGACCAGTGTTGGCGACAGGGCATTCAACGAGGTGAAGCTGCTGGTTTACAATGGCACGCTGTCTGGCAAGCCTTGGGGTGCAAGGGAAATGGTTGACGAGGTGTCGCTGGAGGACGACAACTTTGTCTATTCCGATGCGGCCAAGACTAAAATTGTCAAGTACAAAGGTCAAGGCGGCGATGTTACAATACCAAGAGGTGTCACTAGCATCGGCGAAGCCGCATTCAAGGAATGTGAGAGCGTGACTTCCATCAGCATCCCGTCTACGGTCAAGTCAATTGGCGAAGATGCCTTTTCAAAATGTACAAATCTGACTACTGTAAATATCCCAAATGGCATTACAAGCATTCCAAACTATGCATTCTTTGATTGCAAGAACTTGACATCGGTGACAATACCTGAATCGGTGACAAGTATCGGCAAATATGCATTCAACAACTGCACTAAATTGGAATATCCAGTCATCCCGTCATCGGTTACAGAGATAGGCACGTATGCGTTTTGGGGCATTTCAGGAATTGTTTATGCTGGTCCTTTGACAGGATCATGGGGTGAATATCATATTTATAAGGCCAAAGACGACAACTTTACTTATTTTGACAAGGATGAGACACAGCTTGCCAGATATATAGGAAAAGGCACAACATTGGAAATCCCGAGCACTGTAACTGCCATTCCAGATGGATTGTTTGATGAGCTCTCCAATGGAAGCAATAAACTGGTGTCGGTGACAATTCCCGAATCAGTAACCAGCATTGGCGAAAAGGCATTTAACTGGTGTAGCTCGTTGGAGACAGTAAACATTCCTAATTCAGTGACAAGCATTGGCGCAAGGGCTTTTTATTGCTGTAGCAGCTTGTCTACTGTGTACATTCCAAAATCAGTGACAAGCATTGGCGACTATGCATTCGGGAGTGTGAATGTGATTGCTTATACAGGCACCGCAACAGGCAGCCCATGGGGAGCAAGGAAAGTCTTGGAAGAAGAAGCACCGGTCGATGATTTTGTATATTCCGATGCAGGAAAGACACAACTTACAGGTTATAATGGCAATGGTGGCGATATTGTCATTCCAAGCACTGTGACACAAATTTGTGAGGGCGCGTTTAGTGATTGCCATAGCCTTACGTCAGTAACCATTCCGGAATCTGTTGTCAGCATACAATCCAATGCATTCAGCGGATGCAATAACTTGAAAAAGGTCATTATTCCAAGCAGTGTGGAATCAATAGGCAGTGGCGCATTTGCCGATTGCAGAACTTTGTATTATATATACATTCCAGCTTCTGTCAGCACCATAAATGAGAATGCATTTGATGGCTGCGACATGATGGTTATATATTGTGGGGCAAGTTCAAAACCTGACGAATGGAGCGACAACTGGAATCCAGACAATAGATCGGTTACTTGGGATGCAGACTTTGTGGTTGATGGGGATTTTGTGTTCTTGGATGACGAAAAGACGCTGTTGATTGGATATAACGGCAATGGCGGCGATGTTGCCATACCTGATGGAGTGATACGAATTTTCGAAAATGTGTTCCGTAACCGGACTGATTTGACCTCGGTAACTATGCCAGAATCGTTTACGAGCATAAAGTCCAATGCTTTCCGTGGGTGCAGCAATTTGAAATCGATAAATATACCAAACAAATTTAGATGGTTTGGCTGGGGCGCGTTCTACGGTTGCAGTAGCTTGGATTCAATATATATTCCTGATACAGATAACGTGATTGATGCGAGTGTGTTTGCTGGATGCAGTAAATTGACAATATATTGTGCGGCAAGTTCAAAGCCAGATGCATGGGACAGCAATTGGAATCCCGATGGCAAGCCAGTAGTTTGGAATGCACAACAGGTGCCAGAAGAAACTAGTTCAAAGGCTTACGATTTCAAGATCGGGGATTTGTGTTATTCCTTTTTAAGTAGCTGGAGTGTTAAGGTTTCTTTTGAAGACTCAGATTCTGATTTTGCCAATAACTATTCTAACTTGACTAGTATTGAGATACCAGAAACTGTTACTTATGATGGAAAAACTTATTCAGTTACAAGAATTGGTGGTTCTGCATTTCATAGTTGCAGAAAACTAACGTCGATTACCATTCCAAAATCAGTTACAAGCATTGGCAGCTATTCGTTCTATCATTGTAGTTCATTGAATAATGTATTAATTCCTGGCTCTGTCAACATAATGGAAGAATGTGTGTTTAAAGACTGCGGTTCATTAACCATATATTGTGAGGCTAGTTCTAAGCCAGAAAATTGGAATAATAATTGGAATCCAGGTGGCAGGCCGGTGGTGTGGAATGCAGAACAGACACCGGAAGAAACCACTGCCGACGATTTTGTCTTTGCCGATGCTGCCAAAACCCAGATTTTAAAATACAAAGGCAAGGGTGGCGATGTTGTCATTCCAAGTACTGTGACCAATATATGCTCGGGAGCATTCAGCGGATGTAAGGGCATTACGTCAATCACCATACCTGCTTCGGTTGCAAACATAGGCAAGGAAGCGTTCAAGGGATGTACAGGCTTGAAAAACATTGTCATACCAGCTACGGTGGTTGCTATGGGCGCAGACGTGTTTAGCGGTTGCAGCAGCCTTTCAATCTGTTGCGAAGCCATATCTAAACCATTAGGGTGGACTGACAACTGGAACTCTAGCTACAGACCTGTAAGCTGGCGTTACAACTTGGATACTTTCAAGTATGGTGATTTGTATTACAATGTCATATGCAACACTAATCCATATACTGTTGAAGTTTGTTCTGAACATAATCAATTTGAGTATTTTGAAGGTGATATTGAAGAAAATTATATTGATTTGGTAAATGTTGTAATTCCACAAACTGTTGAGTATAACGGTTTGACATATACAGTGACATATATTGGGGGAAGTGCATTTAACCTAAGCACAAATATAAAAACCATTGTCATTCCCAATACAGTGACATATATAGGGTATTGGTCATTGGCTGGTTGCATGAGTTTGGAGTCAGTCAATATTCCAAATTCAGTCACAGCCATTATGGGCCATGCATTTAATGGTTGTGATAAACTGACATCTGTTAGCATTCCTAAAAGTGTTGTCGAAATAGGCGATTTTGCTTTCGATGGATGTGGCATAACCATTTATTGCGAAGCAGCATCAGAACCTGATGGTTGGGATTGGGATTGGAGCGGAAACGATTATTTTTATAGTGAAGACAACAAGGTCGTTTGGGGCTATGTAGACATAAACGAAGATGCCGCTACAGCTGTCAACATCTATGCCCACCACAATGTTATAGTTGTTGAGAACGCCGATGCCGACATCTATGTTTACGATGCCACAGGCCGATTGGTAGCTCGTAGAGATGTTGCGTGCAACGTCTCAATAACTATGCCACACGAAGGGCTTTACATTGTGAAATGTGGTGCAGAAACAAAACGGGTGGTTGTTTCACCAAATTGATAATTCATTATTGACAATTGATAATTAAAAGGCAATGGGCTTCGGCCTGTTGCCTTTTTCATTTAGGATTTAGTCCCGAAAGCTTTCGGGATTAGGATTTGCAATTAGCAGTAAACAGTTAATAATGAACAATTACGAGGCACTAGGTTCCAGGCGCTAGGCACTAAACAATTCAACGTATCAACTTTTCAACATTAGTTGGAGTTAATCACTAACCATTGCCTTTTTAACTTTCATCACTTATTCATTAAACTTTTTTAGCGATATTTGCACCCTAAAAATGTATAGATGGACAACATTCGCAATTTCTGCATAATAGCGCATATCGATCACGGCAAGAGTACTTTAGCCGACCGCTTGTTGCAACTTACCGGCACCGTCAATGAGCGTCAGGCTCAGGATCAGGTGCTCGACGATATGGACCTCGAACGTGAACGTGGCATAACCATAAAGAGCCACGCCATACAGATGGATTATATGTATGAGGGCAAGAAATACGTCTTGAACCTCATCGACACTCCGGGACACGTCGATTTCTCGTACGAGGTCTCACGTTCCATAGCCGCCTGCGAAGGTGCATTGCTTATTGTAGATGCTACACAAGGCATTCAGGCACAGACTATTTCAAACCTGTATCTGGCTTTGGAACACGACCTTGAAATCATTCCCGTGATGAACAAAATCGACATGGACAGTGCCATGGTTGATGTCGTGGAAGACCAAATGGTGGATATGCTGGGCTGCAAACCTGAGGAAATCCTGAAGGTGAGTGCCCGCACGGGCGAAGGTGTTCCGGCTGTCTTGGATGCCATCGTCGATCGTATTCCGGCTCCCGTTGGCGACCCCGATGCGCCGCTTCAAGCCTTGATTTTCGACTCGGTTTTCAATTCGTTCCGTGGCATCATCGCCTATTTCCGCGTGATGAACGGCACCATGCGCACCAACGATTTGGTGAAATTCTTCGCTACGGGCAAGGAATACAATGCCGATGAAATCGGTGTGCTGCAACTGAAACAGGTTCCGAGAGACTATATCTCGGCGGGCGATGTCGGCTACATTATTTCGGGCATCAAGACTTCGAAGGAAGTCAAGGTGGGCGATACCATCACGCACGTCGAAAGGCCTTGCGCTGAACCGGTTGCAGGTTTCGAGAACGTGAAACCGATGCTGTTTGCAGGTATTTATCCGGTTGATGCTGACGATTACGAAGAATTGCGTGCATCGTTGGAAAAACTGCAGTTGAACGATGCTTCATTGGTTTGGGAACCTGAATCGTCGGCGGCTTTGGGCTTCGGTTTCCGCTGCGGTTTCTTGGGTTTGCTGCACATGGAAATCGTGCAGGAACGCCTTGACCGTGAGTTCAATATGGATGTCATCACGACTGTGCCTAACGTCTCGTTCAAGTGCTTTATGACCGATGGCAATATGGTCGAGGTACACAATCCGAGCGGCTTGCCCGAAATCACTAAGATTCATCATACCGAGGAACCTTACATTATTGCGCAGATTATTTCGAAAAACGATTTCGTCGGCCCGATTATGACGCTTTGCATTGAGCGCCGTGGCGTGATGAAAAATCAGGTCTATCTCTCCACCGACCGTGTGGAACTGACTTTCGAAATGCCGTTGAGCGAAATCGTGTTCGACTTTTACGATAAACTGAAATCCATTTCAAAAGGCTATGCTTCGTTCGATTACCATATTGCTGGTTATCAGGAAGCCAATCTTGTGAAATTGGACATTATGCTGAATGGCGAATCGGTCGATGCTTTGTCGACGCTCATTCACCGCGACCATGCCTACGATTTCGGTCGCCGCATGTGCGAAAAACTGAAGGAACTGATTCCACGACACCAGTTCGATATTGCCATTCAGGCGGCCATCGGTGCGAAAATCATTGCCCGCGAAACCGTGCGTCAGGTACGTAAGGATGTGACGGCGAAGTGCTATGGCGGTGACGTTTCGCGTAAACGCAAACTGCTTGAAAAACAGAAGGCTGGTAAGAAACGTATGCGTCAAATCGGCAATGTGGAGGTGCCGCAGTCGGCTTTCCTTGCTGTGCTGAAATTGGATTAGAATAATTGGCTGTCTGTTAATAGTCCTGCTGGAACGATGAGATTCCCGCCTGCGCGGGAATGACGCTTCGCGCGAGGAGGACGATGGGAATATGCTTCGCTGTCAAAAAAGTCTTAGCATCTAAAAGTCTAAGCGTCAAAGTGTCAAAAAAATGAACAACGAACTGATTTATCAAATTGCCTTGACCTTGCTTCCTGGCGTTGGCGACATTGTCGGGAAGAAATTTGTCGCTTATTGCGGCAGTGCCGAGGCCATTTTCAAGGAAACGAAAAAGTCGCTGGAAAAGATTTCCGGAATGCGCGAAGTCACAATTGAAGCCATCACTTCGAAAAAAGATGTTTTGGTGCGTGCCGAAAAGGAAATTCGTTTCATCGAAGACAATCATGTGCAGCCTTTGTTTTATCTCGATGCCGATTATCCGCACCGTTTGTTGCAGTGCGACGACAGTCCGCTGATGCTATATTATAAAGGTAATGCCAATCTGAACGCAAATCGTGTGGTCGCCATTGTCGGCACGCGCAACATCACCGAATACGGAAAGGAAAACTGCCAGCAACTGATTGAGGACTTGAAACAGGATGATGTGATGATTGTCAGTGGTTTGGCTTACGGCGTGGACTCTTGTGCGCATCGTGCTTCGGTGAAAAACGGCATCCCGACTGTAGGTGTCATGGGCTGCGGCTTGCAGATGGTTTATCCATCAGCGAACAAACAGATTGCCGAGGAAATGCAGCAAAATGGCGGTGTCCTCACGGAGTGTATGAGTGGTACCCAACCCGACCGCGAGAATTTTCCGCGTCGAAACCGTATCATAGCAGGTATGGCTGATGCTGTTGTCGTCATCGAGTCGGCCTTGAAAGGCGGTTCGCTGATAACGGCGGATTTGGCCAATAACTATAACCGCGATGTGTTTGCTTATCCTGGCCGCGTAATGGACATCTTCTGCCAAGGCTGTAACTATCTGATTCGCACCAATCGTGCGCATCTTATGGAAAGCGTTACCAATCTGCGTTATGTAATGCGTTGGGATGTGCCGCAGAAAGCAGAGGAGCGTCAGACCTCGATTTTCCGTGAGTTCTCCGATGAGGAAAAAATGATTATGGATTGTTTCGGC
>CALABN010000004.1 GCA_937885735.1 uncultured Bacteroidota bacterium
ATTCGGCGGAGGATTTTTTATGGCAAAGAAATTCAAGGCGCCAAATCGATTCGTGAAGCCGACGAAAAAGCCAACATCATCAGAATGCTACTTAACGGGCAGTTTATCAACATGTTTCCTTACAAGCAAGACTGTCAAACCGTTTGGTACTGCCAAAACGACAAACTGCCGTCGGAAATGCCTGAAAACGAACAAATGTTTCTCAGGAAATGCATTGACAATATTCGCGAACAATACACTGCTAACAACACTGCAGGAGTCTTATCGGCTATCGACAATATAAAAAAACATCAGCAGGAAATTGTCAAAGATGAACTTCCGAGCACATTCAAACTACATACGGAACACATCTACAACAAGTTGACATACACAAAAATGTTGTCGATGTCGCTAACCTCAATAGGCATCGTAATATTTGTAATCAGCACATTGCTTTTGGCCAAACGGCGCCGACTGCCGCAATTCATCACTATCACACTTAATATCATACTTGCAATGGCATTGGCATAGATTTTGATTACATATATGTTTTTTTCGATAGCGATAAGGGGCATAATTGGCGGGCATATCCCGCTTTCGAACGGATATGAGACAATGCAGTTCATGTCGGTATGCGCACTTGCGCTGACAATATGCTTCCAAAGGAGATTCCCGCTGATAATCCCATTCGGATTCATCATATCCGGATTGACAATAATGGTGTCGATGTTCAGCGAGACGAACCCTCAAATAACCCACTTGATGCCCGTTCTCACATCGCCACTTATGAGCATTCACGTCTGCATTCTGATGATAGCCTACACGCTTTTGGCATTTCTGATGCTAAACGGCATAACAGCGATTGTATTAAGCAGGAAACCAAGCAACAATGAACAAGTGGAATGGCTGTTCAACATAAGCAAATTCATTCTTTACCCTGCATTGTTCCTGCTTACGGCTGGCATTTTCATTGGTGCAATATGGGCCAATCAGTCGTGGGGACGCTATTGGGGGTGGGACCCGAAAGAAGTATGGGCACTGATTACAATGATGATTTACGCGATGCCTATGCACCATTCCATGTTTACACGCTTGCAAAAACCCTTAAACGCGCACATATTTTTCGCACTCGCATTTATTTCGGTTTTGATAACGTATTTTGGCGTAAACTTTTTACTGGGCGGAATGCACAGTTATGCATAGGCTGATGCCAAACGCATCGACTAACGCACGTAAAAGTTCAGCAATTCCCTATCGCCAATACGAGCCACAAGATTATCGCCTATCTGCACTGGACCTACACCTGCTGGTGTTCCTGTATAAATCAAATCGCCAATCTTCAGTGTAAAAAACCTTGACACATAAGCAATTATTGCGTCGAACGAGAACAACATATTTCCGCTGTTGCCCTGCTGGACTATTTGGCCGTTTTTTTCGAGTGAAAATCCGATGTTGCCCAAATCGCCCAATTCTGACTTGTTTACAAATTGGCCAATAGGTGCCGAACCGTCGAAGCCCTTGCTGATAGCCCACGGCAAGCCTGACGCTGATGCCGCATTCTGCAAGTCGCGTGCCGTAAAATCGATGCCTATTCCTATCTCATCGTAATAGCGATTGGCAAATTTTTCTGATATGTTTTTCCCCAACCTGTTTATCTTAATCACAAGTTCCACCTCGTGATGAACGTTGTTGGAAAAATCAGGATAGAAAAACGGCTGATTACGCTGAATCAAGGCTGTTTCAGGCATCAAGAAAATAACCGGCTCCGACGGAATGTCATTTCCCAACTCTTTTGCGTGATTGACATAATTCCGTCCAACTGCAAGAATTTTCATATCGATTCAAATATTAAAAGCCGACTATTTTTTACCTAACTTTATCTGTGTCAACACTTTTTTGGTATAAAGCGGGAAATCGGCACCCAAAATCCAACCATAGTAGCCTGGGTCCTTTTGGAACACATCGGCAACGCTTTGCCCTTTGTATTTGCCAAAATTGAACGTCACCTCGTCCTTGTCGTTATATACCAACTGACCAGCGAAATCGGCATTGCGATTATGCGACGAGAATTCGGAAAGCGCATCAATGTCATTCACAATTGGCTGGACAATCTTGCCGTTTGCCTCCTCATAATCAACACCTTGATAATGATCCAACTGAGCGCAAAGCACGTCATAAGTGGCACGTGTATCGGCAGCGGCTCCGTGAGCCCCCTCAAGTTCCTTATGGCAGTAGAATTTGTATGCGGCGCTCAATGTCCGTTTCTCCATTTTATGGAAAATAACCTGAACATCAATGAATTTGCATCGTGTAAAGTCGAAATCGACACCTGCACGCTCGAATTCTTCGGCCAATAGCGGAATATCGAACTTATTGCTATTGAAACCACCCAAATCACATCCTGAAATTATCTGCGCAAACTGCGATGCGAACTGCCTGAATGTCGGCTTATCCTTTACGTCATCATCAGTTATGTGGTGGACGGCTGTTGCCTCGGCAGGGATTGGCATCTCCGGATTGATTCGATAAGCCTTCTGTTCCTCCTTTCCGTCAGGATAGACCTTCAGGTATGAAATTTCGACTATTCTGTCCTTTACAATATTGACTCCTGTTGTCTCAAGGTCAAAAAATACAATGGGGCGTTTAAGCGATAGGTTCATATATAACAATTATAAAAGTATCGGGCATTTAAGCCCGACACATTGAACATTTTCTATAATGATGCTAAAACATCTTTTACCTTTTGCGCGATAACGCGACTTTCAGCCTTGCCACTCAACTGTTTATTGGCTGTTCCCATAACCTTACCCATATCTTGTGGGCCTTTTGCACCTACAGCCTCAACAATCTTGCGCACTGCCGCCTCTATTTCGGCTTCGCTCATTTGCGCTGGAAGATATTGCGATATTACCTCTGCCTGAAACAACTCGCTATCGGCTAACTCGTTACGACCGCCGCTCTTATACAGTTCTGCCGATTCCTTACGCTGTTTGACAAGTTTCTGGATCACTTTCAGTTCTGCATCTTCGCTCAATGTTTCTGAAGCGCCTTTTTCTGTTTTTGCCAACAGGAATGCGGCTTTTATTGCGCGCAAGGCTTCAAGTTTTTCCTTTTTTTTAGCCAACATTGCTGCTTTTATGTCGTTTTCGACTTTTTCGTATAGACTCATAGTTATATAGATTTTAATAATTCGTAAAAATGATAAAAAATTCGGTCAAAATCAATTGACAAACACTCATTAACTTCTTTTTGCAAATTAGATGCAACAACATTCAAAGAATTACGCTTGCTACTATAATCCTCAATTTCTT
>CALABN010000005.1 GCA_937885735.1 uncultured Bacteroidota bacterium
TCACTTTTTTATTTATTGTATGAACATTTACGTTGGTAACCTTAACTACAAGGTTACAGAAAACAGCCTTAAAGAGGTGTTTGCTGAATTTGGCGAGGTTAGTTCTGCTAAAATCATTACTGACAAAGTATCAGGACGAAGCAAAGGTTTCGGATTTGTTGAGATGCCAAATGACGCTGAAGCTCAATCAGCCATTGACGGATTGAACGAAAAGGAACACATGGGTCGCAAATTGGTTGTGAACAAGGCTCGCGCTAAAGAATAACATTCTTTATACGACCTACACTAACCTGTCCTATTTTGAATTTTTGTTACTGACTACAAACCAATTACAAAAATAAAGCGCTGTAAAGCCCGATTCTTTGGAATTCGGGCTTTTTTGTTGTCATAAGTTTTGAAACGGGTAATTGTTGAATTGCTGAGTTATTCTTAATTGTTTTTCCTTTTCATCTCATTCACTTTTCTTTAGAGAAAAGTGACAAAAGAACTTGGCCACCGTGATGCTTCGCTAAAAAACACTACGGAATGGCTATGCGGGCGTAAACTCGCACGATTTGCAATCGTGCTCAAACACACGCCCTATTTAACGCCATTCCTGCGTGTTTTTCCGGGCGCTCACCATCAATGTGGCTGTATGGCCGTTAACCGGCCATTATGAATGGCTTCCGTACATATTGGAGGCTGGTATTGTTTAAAGTTGAATCGCTTCGCTGTTGAAAGTTTAAAAGTTGAGAGGTTTAGACGCTTCTCTGTTTAGAGGTTTAGACATTTGTGAATTGTAATTTATTAATCATTAATCGCTAATCGTTAATCATTTCCCCCACTTATGCCTTGTGCCTTGTACCTTTTCCCCTCTTAATTGTGAATTCTTAATTCTAAATTGATTCAGTCCCGTTAGGGACGTAAGATTGGTAGAAATATTCCCTCCAACAACATTGCGTGCCGTCAGGTACGCGACGGTGCGGGTTGAGAGGTTGAGAAGTCGAGAAGTTTAGGAGTTGAGAAGCAAGCAGAGAACTTTGAGTTTATCCTCTTGTTTCTGCATACTAAATCCTAATTCCTAAATCCTAAATCGTCACTGCTTTTTCTTCTTTTTTCCTTGATTTTTGTTCTGCTTGCGCTTTTGGTTGTTTGTCTTGCCCTCGTTGCTGTTGTTGGTGGCGTTTTGAGTGCGCAACAATTCGCGGGTGTCCTTAAGTTTAAGTCCTTCAGGAATTTGCAAGTGACGGCAGGAAATAGCCAGAATATCGTTGAAAATCACTTCGTCAGCAACGGTTTCGCGGTTCCAGGTAAGGAACGATTTCTTCATTTGGTTGGCCACAACTTCAATCAAGGCGTCTCTTTCCTCGCCTTCAGGAATTTGGGTTGCCTTGCGTACCATATCTTCCAAAATCTTTCCGTAATGCTTGAATCGGATTTCGTCAGGATTGCTGTACTTCATTTTTGAAGGCTTTTGGTGCACTTCGGCCTGTGTTGGCAATGGATAAGGGGCGTCAATGTCCAAATCGAAATCGGAGATTACTGTCAAGTGGTCCCAAAGTTTGTGCTTGTAGTCGGCAACGTCGCGCAATTGTGGGTTCATATTGCCCATTAGTTGTATTGTGCTCTTTGCCAAACGGTTGCGTTCGTCCCTGTCTTTGGTGTTCTTGATGATTTCGACCATTTCCTGAACATTGCGACCATATTCGGGCAAATGCAGTTTGTCTCTGTTTGTATTGTAATCCATTGCGTTGTGATTTTGTGCAAATGTAGAAATAAATGTCGACATTTATAATGCGATGCGTTTAGGCATCAATTTATTTCTTGAAAATGAAATATACGGCCAAAATCAGGAATGCAAAACCTATTATGTGGTTCAGGCGGAAAGTTTCGGTCTTGAACAGCACCAATGTGAATATTGTGAATACTGTCAAAGATACAACCTCTTGAATCACTTTAAGTTGGATAAGGCTAAACGGTCCGCCGTTTATGTTTGAGCCTATGCGGTTAGCTGGAACCTGAAAGCAATATTCAAACAGCGCAATGCCCCAACTGATGAGTATCACGGCCCAAAGCCCCAAATCCTTGAATCCGCGCATCTCGCCAAATTTCAGGTGACCGTACCAGGCAAATGTCATAAACGTGTTGGAAACAATAAGCAACACAACGGTAAGTAGTGGTTTCATAATCAGTGTCTTTGAAATAATCAATGTCTTTGAAAACGGGCGCAAATGTAGAAAAGTTTTCTTCCCACAAGGTGAGATGCCTTGTCCGTTTTCAGAAGTTTTTTGTTTTTTTAGGTTTATGTTGCACGTGTAATTTTATTTTTATTTAAAAACGGTGAATTTATAGAACTTACTTTTCGTGAAAGATGCATCGGTTATTGTATCTTTAGCCCCGATTTCGGTGTGTTGGAACGGCATTTGCTTTCACGCATCAGTATGGATTTAATTTTTATAAAAATGATACAGAGAATTCAGTCAATCTTCCTCTTTGTCGCAAGCGCACTGACGCTTTGCCTGTTTTTTACGCCATTCATCGGCCTCGATTTTGGACAAGGGTTTTCCAATATTTCGGTATGCCGAATGATGCCCGTTTTGCAAGGGTTCCAGCCTACTGCAATGTTGCCGTTGGCCATTTTGGCGGGTACGGCATTTGTACTGTGCTTTATGTCGATTTTCCTTTACCGTAACCGTACTCTGCAGATGAAGGTTGTACGTGTCAATTCATTTCTACAGATTGCCATACTGATAGTTATGATTGTGTATGTCTATATGTTCATTAAGGATTTAGATGATGACACAACAATTCATTATACATTATATTTGACATTGGTTTTTCCTATCGTAAATATGATATTGCTTGGGCTTGCTCGCAAGAGAATCAAAGCCGATGACGATTTGGTGAAATCGGCTGACAGATTGCGCTAATTGGTTAACCTGTAGCAATGTCGTCTGCAAATCTCAAACTGAAGTTGTGTTGCCTGCTGGTTGGCTTGTCGGCTACGCTTGTGTCGTTTGGCCAGTTGCAGAATTCCGAACCTTTGCCCGACAATCAGTTGGGTTTGCAGTATTACCGAAATGGCGAGTATCAAAAGTCAGCCGACATTTTCGGGCGTCTTTACCAACAGAGCCATTCCGATTTCAACTACAGTTATTACCTCAATTCGCTGTTGCGTGTTTCTGACTATGAATCTGCTGAAGAATTGGTTAACAGTCAGATAAAGTTCAGCAGGCAGAATCTGAAATATGTTGTCGACTTGGGCCAGGTTTACAGCCTGCGTGGCAACGACGACAAGGCCCGACAGGTTTATCAGCAGGCCATAAAGAAACTCACGCCCGACGTCAACAAGATTTTGCAGTTGGCCTCGGCATTCATTGGCTACAGGCTATTCAACTATGCCGAAAACACTTATGTTGAAGGTCGGAAAATGCTGAAAGGCGCATACGATTTTCGTTTTGAGACAGCGCAATTGTTTTACTATCAGCGCAATTACGAGCGTATGGTTGAAGAGTACCTTGAATTGCTCAAGATTAGCGATGCTTACATTCAGCAGGTGCAGAACAATCTTCAGCAGGCCATTTACAGCGATACCGACGACAATCTTGACAATATCCTGATAAGCAAACTGTTGGCCTATTCACAGCAAAATCCCGACGTCACCATATATAATGAGTTGCTCATTTGGATTTACTGCCAGGACAAGAAGTTCAAGTTGGCTTTGATACAGGCGAAGGCCCTCGACCGCCGTCTTTCCGAAAACGGCAAGCGTGTGATTGAATTGGCGCGTATAGCCACTGACAACAACGATTTCCAGACAGCGATAGATGCCTATCAGTACGTGATTGACAAGGGTGGAAATCAGGAATATACATTTGAGGCGCGTAGCGAGATGTTGCAGGTTATGTTTCGCCGTGTGGAACTTGGTATTGATAATCAAGTGTCTGACTACGAACAACTTGAACAGGCGTTGACTGACGCTTTGCAGGATATGGGTGTAAACGACGAGACTGTCGATTTGGTCCGCAATCTTGCAAAACTCAAGTCGATATATTTGGGCAAGACGGCTGATGCACAGTTCCTTTTGGAAGATGCACGTTCAATTCAGCGCATTGACAAACAGACACGTGCGTTAATCAACATAGAGCTTGCCGACGTTTACCTGATGCAGGGCAACGATGTAGATGCAACTTTGATGTACGCACAGGTGGAGGACAACAACAAGAACAACCAGATTGGCTCTGAAGCGCGTCTGCGCAAGGCAAGGCTTGCTTATTACATTGGCAATTTTATGTGGGCGCAGGCCCAACTCGATGCACTCAAGGCAAGCGTTGAGAAACTTACCGCCAACGACGCCGCTTACTTGTCGTTGCTTATTGAGGACAATGTAGGCTGGGACGATGCTTCCGACACGGCTATGCTCATTTATGCGAAGGCCGACTTGCTTCATTATCAACATAATGACAGTGTGGCTCTGCATCTTCTCGATTCCATTGTCAACGCCTATCCAAATGCGCCTATTGTTGATGAGGCGTGGTATCTAAAGGCGGAAATTTCCAGGGCTAAAAACAGATTTGACGAAGCCGTGGAGGCATACAAGGTGGTTGCCACACAATATTCCGATGACGTTTTGGCCGACAATGCCACATATATGCTCGCATCGCTATACAAGGACCACTATGACGACAAGCAGTCGGCAATGGAGCAGTATCTGAAGATAATCACCGATTACGCCAGCAGTATTTTCGTGATAGAGGCCCGCAAAAACTATCGTCTGCTTCGTGGCGATAAGATAGAATGAACGTTGGTTAAATAGGCAGAATGTCACTGCCACAATAAAATACACTTGTCGCCTTCAGCCCGCATCATTGACTAATGTCGATGCATCAACTTTTTCCTTGCTTTTTCCTTATAGAGTGCTAACTTTATAGTATCAGATATATGTCGAAATCATAAGGCCGATTCTGTAAGAACCGAATGTTTATATGAATCACTTTTTGAAAAATTGGTTAAACGTTAAATTGTTGAACACACCTTAATTCAGAACTTATGTATAATCAAGAAGAATTAGCATCAATCAAGGCTCACAATTTGGAGCCTCGTGATGTGGACGACCAAATCCGTAAATTCACCAAAGGATTTCTTCCACTGGACATAGTGGCACCTGCAACTGCTAAAAACGGTATCAAGTGTTTGTCGGAGGCACGCTTGATAGAGTATGTAAAGACTTTTGAGTCGGCAAAGGTTAAAAAGGTGAAGTTTGTGCCTGCTTCGGGTGCCGCTTCTCGTATGTTCAAGAAATTGTTTGAGGTTATGGAAGAGTATCGTGGCCCGCAAGACTACGATAAGGCAATGTCTGACAAGGCAATAGCCGATTTGTGCAACAATATTGAAAAGTTCGCTTTCTACGATGATTTGCAGGCCGTGCTCGCCAAACAAGGCACTTCTGTTGACAATGTATTGAAAAACAAGCAAATTGATGTGCTTTTGAAGGCAATTCTTACTGGTTCGGGTTTGAATTACGGCAAGTTGCCAAAAGGGTTGCTCAAGTTCCATAAGACCGACGAAGGGTGCCTGACACCTTTTGAGGAGCATTTGAAAGAGGCTGTCGCATATTCAGGCAACGACGGTGTGGCTTCACTGCACTTTACCGTTTCCGGCTCGCATAAGGAGTTGTTCCAAAATAAGTTAAACGAGGTTTTGCCAGCCTACGAGAAAAAATACAATTGCAAGTTCGACATCTCGTTCAGTGTGCAAAAACCTGAAACTGATACAGTTGCCGTTGATGCCGATAACAAGCCTGTAAACGATGCAAATGGCGGATTGGTGTTCCGTCCAGGCGGTCACGGCGCATTGATTGCCAATTTGAACCAGATTGATTCCGACCTGATTTTTGTGAAGAATATTGACAATGTTGCGCAAGAGTCAAAGAATGCCGACACTTTGATGTACAAGAAGGCTATAGCAGGTATGTTGCTTTCTCATCAGGCAACGGTGTTCGAGTATCTGCAAAAACTCGACGGCTCTGTATCCGATGCATTGTTCACTGAAATTGAGGCGTTTGTGAAGACAAAATTGTCAATCTTGCCTCCAGCGGAATATCCTTTGTATTCCGATAATCAGAAAATCGATTTCCTTCGCGATAAGTTGAACCGTCCTATGCGCGTCTGCGGAATGGTCAAGAACGAAGGCGAGCCAGGCGGTGGCCCATACTGGGTGAAGGGTGCCGACGGCTCTATCCAGCTGCAGATTCTTGAAAGCACGCAAATTCCTGACAACAAGAAGGATTTGATGAATCAGGCAACACATTTCAATCCTGTCGATTTGGTTTGCTCAACTGTTGACTACAAGGGCAATAAGTTCGACTTGCCAAAATATGTCGATCAGCAGACTGGATTCATCAGCAGTAAGAGCATCGAGGGAAAAACTGTCCGCGCGCTCGAACTTCCAGGCTTGTGGAACGGCGCAATGAGCGACTGGATTACATTGTTCGTTGAGGTGCCTGCCAGCACGTTCAATCCTGTAAAGACAGTCAACGATTTGCTTCGCGATGCCCACCAATAGCGGGTTTGCGTAGTTAGTCATATCTCGGAAGGCATTGCAGATAACGATGACGGGTCAATCCATAAAACCGATTTTGATTGGTCTTGCATCATTGTTATTTGCAATGCTTTTCAATTTTCTGAATACGCATTTCCTGAATTCCGACGGCATTGAGTTGCGTGGTGGCCAGATGGTCGTTACTGCCGACGATGCCAGTTACCTGTCGCCAGCCGACAATTTCCTTGCCGACGGCCAGTGGCGTTCCCATCAGCCTGGACAGAACTCCTATTATCTGCGTTCGCCAGGTTATGGATGCATCTATTTGTTTTTCAAAATATTATTTCCGCATAACCCGTTCCTTTGGCTCAGGATTTTCCAGATTCTGCTGTTTGCCGTTTCGTCGGCATTGCTTTATGAAATGGCAAAGTGGTTCACCGATAATGAATTGGCATCGACTTGTGTGGCAGTCGTTTACGGTTGCACGCCATTCGCCTGCGGTTTTCTGTCGTACACGTTGACCGAGGGTGTTACGCCCGCGTTTGTGATTTTTTATCTGTACACGCTTGTGCGGTATGTGCAGAAACGTGAAACGAGGCATTTGCTGTTGTCGGCCGTTACGTTCGCTTTTCTGTTTGTAATCCGCCCTGTGCTGGGGATTTTCCTTCCATTGCAGATTGTGGCCGTCTGGTTGGTTTGCAAAAGGAGCCCTTCGCGCTTTGTGGCCTGCAGTGCTGTCGCATTATGTCTGGCGTTGTTGCCAATGTCGATGTGGCAGGTTCGCAACTGGCAGATATCGGGACGTTTTGTCGGCTTGCATCCAATCTATAGCACCGATTCGCCCGATTTGTTCCGTCCTGCCCATAAGTCGGCGTGGAATTTCGCAAAGACGTGGTCGCCACGTGGCGACGAGTTTCATAGTTCGATACAGGCGCTGTGGACATCGTCCGTCAATGGCGATTCAACGTTTGACGCAGTTGGATATGCGGTGTCGAAAGTCCCGCCGAAAGTCTTGGATTGCGCTGGCTCCGAGAGTGTGCGTAAGGCCTATTCCGACTATTATCGGTTGTTGCGCTGGCAGGCTCCGTTTTTCAAAAACGGCGAGACGGTTCCCGACTGGTTCGTTGAAAGAGAGAAGTTGGTTGTGTCGCAATTCGATGCGTTGACACATATTGTACGGGCCAAATGTCCGTTTATGTATCACTTGTCGGGTCCGATGTGCGTGTATGGCCGATTGTCGCTACACTCTAACTTGTCGATGTATATGTTCCAAAAGACGTTTAGGGGCAATGCCGTGATGGAGTTTTTCCGCTTTCTCTTTTTGGCAATTCATTTCTCGCTTTTTGTCTTGATATGGGTGACGTTGGTTCAGAATCGGCGCGACAGGTTCAAGTTTGCCGTTGTGGCCGTTGTGGCATTTTACCTTGTCTATCTGGCGTGGTTCCAGCGAGGCATCGAGGAGCGCTACACTCTGCCCGTATTGCCTATGTTGCTTGTTTCCGCCACCGATGTCGTTGTGCGCTTTGCAAAAAAAATCCCTATCAGAAATACCGATAGGGATTATGAAATAAATTAACTGTAAGGCCGATTTCAGAATATTCTCACTATGGTTACGCTGAAGCCGTATTCATTGGGCGGGGGCAGTCGTATGAACGGCCGTTATTTCAGTTGTCTCTTGCCGTAACTTATTCTCAAGCCACGGTCTTCGACAGTGTTTGGCACCACGTACACGGTTGACTTGTCGAAAAGGCTGGTTACCATTTCGATGGCCCTCTGCCAGTGCGATGTTTTTGGCTTGTAGTCGCCGTTGAGTATGCCAGCGCTTATTTCGGCCAAGTCGTTCACCCGTTGCAGAGTCTCAAGATTGTCGCCTGGGTTATGGCCAGGATACAGTTTGTCGATGCCGTACTGCTCCATATATTTGGCCATTCGGTTGCAAGTCTTTATCACCTCGCTCAGCGATGTGGTTACCAGCAGGCTGGTGGAGCCGAATGAGTCGCCACTGAAGCCGTAGCGTGCTTCCTTGTCGATGAAAGTTACGGAACCAGGCGTGTGTCCTGGCGTGAATACCACTTCTATCAGCCTGTTGCCAAGGTCGAATGTCTGTCCGTCATTAAGGAAGAAAATCTTCCCCTTGTAGCCAGACATATCCCTTGCAATGTTTATGGTGTCAGGCTCGCAAATCCAAACCGAGTCCCATTCGTTGACAGCCTTTCCAGTATGGTCGCGGTGCACGTGAGTGGCAACAAAAATGGTCGGCTTCTTCACAATGTCCTCCGCTATCTTGCGGAGTCCAGGGATGGTGTAGCCAGCATCAATCATAAGTGCAACCGAGTCGCCTTCAACAATATAGACCGATTCGTTATATACGCGGTGTCCGTGGCCGTGCCAGGTATGCTCGTCAATCTGGTGAATTTCGATGTCGTCGTTTTTGAAGACAGCCGTTTCGCTGTTGTCGGTTGGCGAGGCCGATCCGCCTGTGCACGAGGCCAGTATTGTAGTCAGTGCAACGATTGTGTAAAATACTCTCATTTTGTTGTAGTTTTTTTATTGTAACCTTAATTCCGCAACACTATTTATTAAAAGTCTGAGTGTAATTTCAAATCAGAAGTGCAATTTTTATTCAAGTAGTAGAACAAAAGGAAGGATTGCTCCTTCCTATAATAGATTAATTATTTTTGTTTTACTATGTACAAACAATTAACCCGAGAGCAAAGATATACAATAGATATCTTACTCAAACAGGAACAGAGAAAAAAGATATTGCACAGGCAATAGGAGTTCATCTATCTACGATTACCCGCGAAATAAATCGAAATAAAAGTAAACGGGGAGGACATAGCTATGAAATGGCGAACGAATTATCCGAAGAGCGAAATTTTCGATTGCCGGGAAACAGAGCAATCTCAGAGATTGTGAAAAACAAGGCAATTTGTTTTTTGAAAGAAGAACAATGGTCGCCCAAACAAATATCAGGAAGTTTGAAACTTCAAGAAATCAACATCTCGCATGAAACGATTTATGAAATTATACGAGAGGATAAAACGAATGGCGGTGATTTGTATAAGAATTGTCGCCACAAGTTAAAACATCGAAAACGATGTAAATGGACTACAACACATATACGCGATAGAATTTCAATAAAAGATCGCCCTAAAATTGTAGATGAAAGGAAAAGATTCGGAGATTGGGAAATGGATACGATAGTAGGGAAAAACAATAGTGGCGCTATCGTAACACTTACGGAACGAACAACAAATTTTCTGCTTATGGAGTATTTACCAAACGGTAAAAATGCCAAGTCCCTCGCTGAGATTGTTTATCGTTTATTGTTGCCATATAAAAAATCCGTGTTGACAATCACAACGGATAATGGCTCGGAGTTCGCAGAACATGCCGTATTAGCTAAAAAACTTAAGGTGGGTTCTATAAATTGATTTCGAGAGATTTTTGAATTTTTATCAAGTAGAT
>CALABN010000006.1 GCA_937885735.1 uncultured Bacteroidota bacterium
TGTTGGCCCACATCAAGTCGTAAAATTCGCCATTCGTGAAACAAGGCTCTGTGACAACCATACGCAACAACGCCACATAACAGTCGCGCAAAGCGATTTCATCGTTGTCAAGCAACTGATTGTCAGCCTTGCCCCCATTGTACCACTTTTGGAATTGAGGCACATTGTAATAGTCAAAAATGGTGGTTCGTCCGTCGTCACCACCATAGCCCGAAGCGCCATTAGCCGGTTCGCCCACTTCCTGACCGAAATAGACCATTACGCCTCCCTTGTTCATTGTAGCCGTGACAATCATTGCAGGCAACGCCCTGAATGGGTCGCCTGCAAAGAAACGCGATGCTATACGTTGTTCATCGTGGTTTTCAAGGAAACGCAACATCTTATGATTGATACCTTCAAGTCGTTGCCAGCACTGTGTCAACTGACTGGCTGGCGTTCCATTGCAGGTTATTGACCTCAACGTGTCATACAAGCCAACCTTGTCGTAAAGCAGGTCAAAACCGCCACGGAAGATATAGTCGTTATACATCTGCGGATTGTAAACCTCCGCAATAAACTGTATTTCAGGATATTCCGATTTGACTTCGGCAATAGCGTACTGCCAGAATTCCACAGGCACCATTTCGGCCATATCGCACCGGAACGCATCAACGTTTCGTGAAGCCCAATAACATAGAATGTCCACCATCTTCTGCCACAATACAGGATGCGGACTGAACTGTCCGTTGCGGTTGTTCATGTAATCGACACCATAATTCAGTTTCACGGTCTCATACCAATCATTTATAGATGGATACGCCGAGAACTGGTCGTTGCCGGTAACCTTGGCAGGGGTTTCAAGATAGTCGGGTACGTTGGCGGCGCCCATATTGGTTCCGCAACCGGCGGGCAAATGCAAAGGTTCGTCCGTGTAGTAGAAATCGTTCAAAGGCGAGAAATTCCACTCCGAATGGTCGTTACGCCCAAAATCGGTGTCTGGCCGCACATCGGAATGGTACTGCCTTGCGACGTGATTTGGAACAAAATCAATAACGACCTTCAAGCCAGCATCGTGGGTGCGCTTCACCAGGCAATCGAACTCTTTAAGCCTGTCGGGGACCGAATCGGCCAAATCGGGGTCAATGTCGTAATAATCGGTTATGGCGTATGGCGAACCAGCCTTGCCCTTGATTATTTGCGGATTTCCTGCCGGAATGCCGAATTCAGGATTACCTGTGCAACGTGCATGCTCAATGAGCCCAGTGTACCAGATGTGAGTAAATCCCATTTCCTTAATCTGCGCCAGAACGTGAGGCGTGAAATCCGACATTTTTCCCGCGCCGTTATCCTCTATCGAGCCATTGATGACGGGTTTTGTGTTCTTGTTTCCGAAAAGGCGCGGAAGCACCTGATATATTGATATTAAAGACATTTTTTATTCGCTTGCGCGTTTATAACGCAGATTAACACTCACTTGACAAATCATTGCTGATTTAATTTGTTTTCAAGAATACCTTCGTCACAAAACGGGATTAATACAAAACAATATTATTCACATTCAACGTTTCCCGCCCAACAATCTTTGGTAAACATTTGGGATGAACTGACGTTGCAAAACCATTGCCGAACGTGCTGGAATATACAACCTTATCACAGATTTATCATCAACACTGGCCACAGTGGTCGGGTACGACATAGTTTCGTCAATTCGACCAAAACCGCCAAAACGAAGTTCGTCAGTGCTTAACAATATATTGTATTTACCTTGTAATACTGGTATTTCAAAATTAGTGTAACTCTTTGTTGGATGAAAGTTGAAAACAAACAGCAAATCGTCACGCGTGAAGGACATTACCATATTTTCCTGACTCACAAGTTGAGCATTGAACGGGAACACTCCAAGCAAATGCATGTCGCGAAGCAAATGAATCATTTGAGCATCAAACTCATTGAGAAACTTATACTTAAGGTCTTCCCTATCGACAAGGCTCCACTGGCGCAAAGCATATTTGTAAGACCAGTTGTTGCCCTCACGCGGAAAGTCAATCCACTCTGGATGCCCGAATTCATTGCCCATAAAGTTCAGGTAACCGCCACCAGCCGTTGCCATAGTCAACATTCGTATCATTTTATGCAAAGCGATGCCACGGTCAACCTGCAAGTTTTGCGACGTCACCAACATATTGAAATACATTTCCTTATCCATTAGCCAAAAGGCGATAGTCTTGTCACCCACAAGCGCCTGGTCGTGCGATTCGGCGTATGAAATGGTTCGCTCGTCGGCACGTTTCGATGTGAGTTCATGGTAAATGTGCCCCAAATCCCACTGTTCGTCGCTCTTGCTCTCCTTCAGCACCTTAATCCACATATCGGGGATGCCCATAGCCAAACGGTAGTCGAATCCCACACCGCCATCGTCGAAAGGCATTGCAAGGCCAGGATATCCGCTCATCTCCTCCGCTATCGACACCGAATCTGGATTTACCTGCTTAATCAACTTGTTGGCAAGCATAAGATACGTTATGGCATCATCGTCCTGCGCACCATTGAAATACAAATCGTATGAAGTGAAATCCTCGCCAAGTCCGTGATTAAGGTATATCATACTTGTAACACCGTCGAATCGGAATCCGTCGAAACGGAACTCCTCAAGCCAGAACTTGATATTCGATAGAAGGAAATGCAAAACCTCACCCTTGCCGTAATTGAAGCAGAACGAATCCCAAGCAGGATGCAAACCGCGTTCGCCACTGTGGAAGAACTGATATCGCGTGCCGTCGTAAAGGCCAAGACCTTCGGCTATATTCTTGACGGCGTGCGAGTGGACCAAGTCCATAACCACACGTATGCCGTTAGAGTGGCACTCGTCAATCAGAGCCTTAAGTTCGTCAGGCGTACCGAAACGCGACGATACCGCAAAGAAACTTGAAACGTGATACCCGAACGAGCCGTAATGCGGATGTTCCTGAACGGCCATCATCTGAATGGTATTGTAGCCAAGCGCAATCACTCTGGGCAAAACATTTTGGCGAAACTCGCTGAATGTTGTCACGCCCTCCTTTTCGCCCGACATTCCGACATGCACCTCGTAAATGAAAGGCTCTGTTGCCTTAATGCGCTCATTGCATTTCCACTGATAAGGTTCAGACGGGCACCAGACTTGCGCGCTGAACACTTTTGTATCAGGGTCCTGAACAACTCTCCTGACCCATGCAGGAATACGCTCACCCTCGCCTCCGCTCCAATAAACCTTCAACCGGAACAAGGAACCGTGACCGAATTTTGAAGCAGGCAGTTGAAGTTCCCAATTTCCGCCATTCAATGGCTTGAAATCGAAATCAGGGCTCTCCTGCCAATTATTGACATCGCCTATCAAAGTGACACGCATTGCGTTGGGCAACCATTCGCGCACCGTAGTT
>CALABN010000007.1 GCA_937885735.1 uncultured Bacteroidota bacterium
GACAACCGCCAAACCCATTGCGTTTCAGCAACTTCATCCAATAATAGCCAGCCAACTGATACGGGCGCAAAGTGGCATTCAACCCTTCGGGCAATGTCTCCTTTGGCATATTTTCAGGGCTGAAAAGTTTACGCATCTGCTCTACATCAGCCGACTCAATGCCAGACTCGTGCAAAAGTCCGAACATCTGTTTCTTGACGGAAAGCCTGTCACCTCTGTCCTGCCCTGCCTGAAACAGTTCAAAATAGCGCGAAAACCATTCTGCAGGCAACACAACCACCGTCCCGTCGGGCAATTCGAACTCGCGAATGTTCTTCAGAATGTTTCGGCGCAATTTTACAAACGGGAACGTGAAACCATTGATAGTCACCATTCCACGCAGGTCGAACCAGTCGTTTTCCTGCTTTGCCGTTATGGTAAGGTCAATGTTGCCTAAATAATACCTCTTGTCAAACGACTCCTGACGAATCTCAAAGCCATTGGCCTTGAACGATTCAGACAGTTCGTTTATCTTATTAATAGTCAAAAATAAGGCATTCTGCAAATCATCGGTTTGAATGGAATCGAAGTAATAATTTACATCGTCTGTTGACGTCAAGTGCAAACCGCTCAACCGCGCCACGAACTCCTGCTCTACATCTTTTTTGCGCAAAGTCTTTACAAACTGTACATTGTCGCCGTCGCGATTCAACTCCACAAATGCAAAATCTGGATTGTTAGGGAAAATTGTCCTTGAACCGTACCTGAACTTGAGCATCAAGGCGGGCTTGCCTGCAAGGTCGGTTTGAAGTGTAAGTAACGGCTCTGGCTCCTCACGAACAACACGCACATCGAAACCTGTGGCACGGACCTTGAAATTCTTCACCACATTCAGTATGAATTTCTCGAAATAGACATTTTCCGTCTCCTTGCGGATATGAATGAAATTGTTGACCAAAAAAGGTGCGAATTTCTTGCTGTCGATATCGAAGAATTGATACAACACATTGTTTATCACAACATTGCACGGACTTTGGTCGGTTATGACTATTGCAGTCTTGCCCTTCAGCGTATCGTAATGGTCGCCGTGGTCAATGGCTATGCGGTAACGAATGCCGTTCTCGTTGCGGTCGAAAAGGAAAAGCATCTTCGACTTTCCGCTGGCCAATTTAATCTCGTCGGCCTCATAAAACTGGCTGTATTTAGGGTCCTTGTAGAATATACGCAAATTATTGGCAATTATCAACTTGACCATTTTCTTCAGCCGTATCTCGATATGCGGACGGATACGAGTTTCGATAAATTCCTTGTCAACGTGTCGCAGGAAATCAACTGGCGGTTCCTTTGAGAAAAGATGCGCGATATAGACATCCTCAATGGTACCATAAAGTTTGATAATCTCCTCGTAATCACTACAATACCCCGAAGCATCCTGAATATTGATAGGCGATGCCTTGTCGATAAACGAGTATAGCGAGTTACCGCTCGACGGGGCAATGAGGTGAGGAATCATTATGACACCAAACTTGCGGTGCCGTGTGACAACTATGACAAGTTCCTTCTGCATCAGTTAGTTGCCCCCTGACATTTTCACCTTGTAGCCAGCCTGCACAAGCAAGTCGTAAACCTTCTGCCTGAACTCGCCTTGAATCAGAATCTCGCCGTCCTTTGCCGAACCGCCGACACCGCACTTGCTCTTCAGCATCTTTGCCAAATCCTTGAGGTCGTCTTCAGTGCCGACAAATCCCTGCACAAGCGTCACCGACTTGCCCGCACGTTGCTTGCGGTCGATGCAGACCTTGAGGTTCTGCTTGTTTGGTTCAAGCGTTTCGGCTTCTGGCTCGTCGTCAGTCTCATAGTGGAAATCGGGATTGGTGGAATAAACCACGTTCAATCGGTCTTTCCAATCGTTGTTGTTATTCTTGCCCATTTGAAATTTCGTATTAGGTGAGTTCTATAAATTCACCGTTAAAAAAAATAAATACAACAAAATGGGCTATATGAACTTTTCGGCGCTTTTTGTTTTTTATCGGTATATTTTTGGTCGTCAGTCGTCAACAGTGCCCGCACTGTATCCTTCTTTCGCCCATAAATCTACTCGATAAAAATTCAAAAATCTCTCGAAATCAATTTATAGAACCCTCCTAAAGTATGACAAATATAGTAAAAGTAACTTTTACTTTTATATAAGATCAGTTCTATAAATTCACTGTTTTTGAAAAAACAACAATAAAATGAGACACAGAACCATTCGGCACCATTGACATTTTGCAGGTATCTTTATGGTTAACAATCGCCAACAACTCCAACAACGCACCCATCTTCAGCAAAGCAATGCATTCTGTAAAAAATCAAAAAACACCAAAATAAATTCACAGGACACTCCTTAATAATGTCGATTATATATAAATATATGCCTGTCAACCTCAAAGCAAAGAAAATATTTCTAAATTTGCCAATTATTTAGGCGATTCAGTTGACTTGCCGACAAATTTATAAGGTTATAAGGCTTTGAATATGAAAAGACTTACAGTAATACTATTTGCACTATTGTGCTCAACATTTGCAAAATCACAAGATTTTGAAGTATCTCCATTGAAATTCTATTTTAACGCCGAACCTGGCGAGTCACAAACCAAATTTCTATCGATAAAGAACCACGCTGGCAAGTCAGAAACCTTCATTCTAAACATAAGCGACTATGTCATAGACAACAAAGGCCAAGGCAAATATGAAGAAGCAGGCAGTATGAAAAACAGCATTGCCGACTGGATCAGCATTGCGCCTTCGTTCTTTGAACTTGCCCCACAGGAAGAAAAACAAATAGCCATAACCATTCAACAGCCAGCCGATGAATATTCATCGAAATGGGGTGTGATATTCGCACGCACTGCTCAAGAACAAACTGCGTTCACCGCCGACAAGAACGTATCAGCGGGAATGGCAATAAGTTCAAGAATAGCCATTATGGTTTACCAGACACCAGGCAGCAACAAGAACTACAAGGCTACAATCTCCAACATGAGTGAAATAACGGCCAAAGACGATACCATACGCACTTTCAGCGCCATAGTAAACAATATGAGCGACGTTATCACAGACTGCACAGTTGCGATGATAGCAACCGACATAAACAATGGCGAGGAATACGAATTCCCCAAAATGGCATTCACTATGTACCCAAAGAATTCCCGCAAAGTGGAAATGACATTGCCAAACGGCAAATTGCCTAAAGGCACCTACTCTTTGGCGGCAATTCTTGACTACGGAAGCAAAACCAACCTTGAAGGAACACAAATCATAATCACCGTTGAATGAGAATGATAAGGCTTGCTCCTATCGTTCCGCTATTGCTTTGCCTGCACACACAAGCGCAGGAATTGTCAACAATAACAGAAACCAATGCCAATGGCGTATCCACATTTGAGGTCACCATTTCGGGCACAGACACAATCCGCAATGGACAATACACGTTTATGAAAGACGGCATTGTGTTGCAAAAAGGCACTTTCAAAAACAACCTTCTTGACGGGACCTTTGAATCGTTCTACCCTAACGGCAATCCAAAAACAAAACAGGAATATGCCGACGGCAAGAAAAACGGCATCTATGAATATTATGCCGAAAACGGCGCATTGATTCAATCTGGCATTTTCGCAAACGACAACATTGAAGGACTGTTTAAATTATTTGACGAAAGTGGAAGGCTCACAGAAGAATCGACATTCAAAAACGGCAAAAAGGAAGGCGTCTCAACAAAATACTACAGCAACGGGCATAAAATGCAAGAACAGGAATATGTCAACGACCTTCCGAACGGCATTTACCTATATTATTACGACGACGGGCCAATAAACTACTCTGGCACAAAAGACAGCCTGGGCTATTATGGCAAACTGACAGCATTC
>CALABN010000008.1 GCA_937885735.1 uncultured Bacteroidota bacterium
GGACATAGTAGTGGTGGCGGTTCAGGTAGTTACGGTGGCGGCAGTTCGAGTGGTGGACATAGTGGAGGCGGTGGTAGCCGTGGACGTAGGTAGTTTATAGACAATTAATTCAGTATGGAAATGAAATTCAAGTCATTGTTTTTTTCGGTAGCATTGTCGGGCGTGACAATGGTTGCGTTCGGACAAAATGAGGATGATGCTTTGCGATATTCAAATTATGTGCCTTATGGTACTGCAAAGTTCGTGTCAATGGGTGGTGCCTTGGGTGCCATTGGAGCAGATTTCTCCGCCAATTTGGTGAATCCTGCAGGTGTGGGTGTCTTCCGAAAGGACCAAATGTCATTGACAACATCGTGGTATTCCAGTAATGTGAATGCCCGTTATTATGGAACGTCAAGCAATGCATCAGCAAAAACGTGTGCTTTGGGCAATTTCGGAATTACCAGTGTTTTTGAAACTGGTTCGTCAGGTTGCAAGTTCTTCAACTTTGGGTTTACTTTCAACAAATTGGCTAATTTTGACAAGGATGTGAAGATAGAGGGCGTTAATGCTAATCACTCAATGCTCGACTATGAGGTTGATTGTTTCAATGATTATCTTGATGAAGGAAATCTTTTCTATAGAGCTAATTTGTTTTACTTGAATCCTCAAGGCGACAGATACATTAATGATTATGAAGGTTCTGGAAATTATGGTGCAAATCAAACGAAACGTATCAAGTCGAGTGGACAAATGAATGAGTATGCATTTACGTTGGGAGCCAATTTCAATGATGCATTGTATATAGGTGGGTCGGTTAACATTACACATGTGGATTATTCACAAAATACCACTTATACAGAGAAACCGTTAGATGACAGTGTCATAAGTCTCGATAGGTTTTTCACTTTTGATAAGTTCAGGACTTTGGGAAATGCGGTGAATGTCAAATTGGGTGCCATTTATTGGCTTACAGAGAATGTCCGTTTGGGGGTTGCCTTGCATTCGCCGGTCATCTTCTCAATGTATGATGATTATTATGATGAGGTTGAATCTCACGTTTGGTATAATGAAAATGGCGTGGATTTTAAAGATGATAAAATAGTTGGTATTGAGGGCTCAAGCGACTGGAAACTTAATATTCCTGCTAAGTTCATCGGAAGCGCAGCCTTTGTGTTCAATGGCGTTGGAATGTTGGATGTTGATTGCGAAGTGCTGAATTATTCTTCATTAAGTCTCGACAATCAGTCTACTAGTGGTGGCGATTACAGCGATGTCAATGACGCAATTTGCGATATGTATCGTACGGCAGTAAACTTGCGTGTAGGAGGCGAACTTTCGTTTGGACCTTTGGCAGTGCGTTGCGGATTGGGCTATTATAGTAGTCCTTATATAACCGACTATGAAAACTCCAATGCAAATACTATGGTTTACAGTGCAGGTTTAGGGTTGCGTAACAACATTATGTACCTTGACCTTGGATTTAGCCAAAGCACAAAAAATGAGACATATTATCTATATGGATACGATGACAGCGCTTCATCGTTGAAAAACAAGAAGGGTAATTTCTCGGCGACATTTGGATTGAAGTTTTAAGGTTTAAATTGTTGCCAAATAATTATAAAAAAAGAGGTCGTTAGGTCTCTTTTTTTATTCATAATAAGATAGTTATGTTTTTATCTTTTTCTTTTTTGCGGCAGGAAACAGCACATTGTTTAATATGAGCCTGTATCCTGGTGAATTGGGATGTATTTCCATTTTTGTTGGCTTGTCGCCTACAAAATGTTGATAGTCTTCTGGGTCGTGGCCACCGTAGAATGTCCAGGTGCCATTGCCGAATTCGCCGTGAATGTATCTTGCTTCTCCTGCCGCTTTGTTTTCACCCATAACCAGCACGTTTGGCTTCAACAGTTTTGAATTATATGCCGTGGTCTGACCCATAAATCCGCGAATGGTTGTCTCGTGGTTTTGGCAGAGCATTGTAGGCACTTGATCCCATTTGGCGGAGAATTCAAAAAGGGTGAAATAGTCGTTTTCTGCTGATACTTTGCGAGTGGTGGTCACGTCAATGTCGGAATATTCGTAAACAAGTGGATTTTTTTCAAGGGTGAAGTCTTGAAATGCAAAAGTGTTGCTGAAATCAAGTTTCTCTTGGGCCTTGGGATCCATTCCGTCACCGTCGTACATGTATTCGCAAATGTCAGTGTTGGCGGCAGCCAGAGCCACATCGTATGAGTCGGTGGCGGAACACATTGCAAACAGAAAGCCACCATTCCCGACATATTGCTTTATGCTTTGCGCAACATATAGTTTTAGTTTCGACACTTTGTTGAATCCCATTTTTTTTGCATCGGCTTCCGCGTTGCTGACTTGGCTTGTGTACCAGCCAGTGTTTTTATATGCAGCGTAAAATTTGCCGTATTGCCCTGTGAAGTCTTCGTGGTGAAGGTGAAGCCAGTCGTATTGGCTCAATTCGCCATTCACGATTTCTTCATCGTAGATTACAGTGTATGGAATTTCGGCATACGACAGGACCATTGTCACCGCATCGTCCCACGGAAGTTTGTCTTTGGGCGAATAGACGGCTATCTTGGGTGCTTTTTCAAGTTTCAGGGCATCCATATTCACATCTTCCTGACTTATCTCATTTAGTATGCCCATTGCTTTGGCATCGGCTATCACCTCGAAACTTACATTGCGTATAATGCATTCAGTTTCAATCGCTTTGCTGTATTGCGTCATAAAACTGCCACCTCTGTAGTTTAGAAGCCATTGTGCGCTTATTTGGTTTTCAAGCACCCAATAAGTTATGCCGTAGGCTTTTAGGTGGTTTGTTTGTGTTTCATCCATAGGTATCAGCAGATACGACGCCTGTGTGTTTTGTATGACAAGCGTAAGGATTATTGTTGCCAATATCTTGCTGAAATGTTTCATTTTTAAAATGGTACGTTGTCTGTTGGTGACATTCCCACTGGTTGTTGCACAGTGTCGAAATTCGTGTTTGGTGTAAATTCGGATGCAATGTTGCTTGCTGGTTCTGAATTGGATTCTGCGTTCATTTTTGATTGGAATGTTACAGAACCTAACGATTCTGGGTCGCAGAACCGTGTAAACTCGCTCTTGAATTGCAACCTGACATCGTCCACGGCACCGTTACGGTGTTTTGCCACTATTATTTCGGCTACGCCGATAAGAGAATTGCCTGCTTCGTCCTGTTTGAGTCCGTAGTATTCAGGGCGGTGAATGAAAATGACCATATCGGCATCTTGCTCAATGGCACCAGATTCACGCAAGTCGGATAGTTGAGGTCGTTTGTCGCCACCGCGTTGTTCCACTTGTCGGCTCAACTGACTCAATGCTATTATAGGAATGTTCACCTCTTTCGCAATTGCCTTCAGTGACCTTGAAATGGTGCTCACTTCCTGTTCGCGGCTTTGCTGGTTGCCACCTGCTGTCATAAGTTGCAGGTAGTCTATGATTGCTATTTGTATGTTCTGTGTTTGTTTCAGACGCCTGATTTTTGAACGGAATTCGGTGATTGAAAGGGCAGGAGTATCATCGATGAACATTGGTGCATTCTCAAGAACGCGCAGTTTGTTGTCGAGGTTTTCCCATTCCTTTTGTTCCAGTTTGCCAGTCTTCAACTTGGTGCTTCCTATTTCAGCCTCGCTACTGATAATACGGTTTACCAGTTGCACTGACGACATTTCCAGTGAGAAAACGGCTACAGGTATTTTGTGGTCTACAGCCATATTTCGGGCCATTGACAGTACAAATGCAGTCTTTCCCATAGCAGGGCGCGCCGCAATAATCACAAGGTCCGATTTCTGCCAGCCCATAGTCAGTCGGTCAAGGTAGGTGAATCCGCTTGGCACACCGCTCAATCCGTCGTCACGCTTCGATGCTTCTTGAAGTTGCTCGTATGCATCCTTGATGACTTGCTGTATTGACGATACTTCTTTCTTTACGTTGCCTTCGGTCAGTTCAAACAGGCTCTTTTCGGCCTGATTCAGCATATCGGAAACGTCGTCAACGTCCTCGAACCCGTTTTTCTGCATCTCGGCGCCAATGCGGATGAGTTCACGCTGGGTGTATTTCTGGGCAATTATCCTGGCGTGATATTCAATATGTGCGGTTGATGCTATGCGGTTGGTCAAGTAAATCAGGTACGAAGGTCCACCTACCTCGTCGAGTTTCTTGTCAATCTTAAGTTGTTGTGCAACAGTGTTTATGTCGATAGGCTTGTGGTCCGACGACAGTCTGAATATGGCACTGTAGATTTTTCCGTGTTCTTCTTTGTAGAAATATTCAGGTTTAAGTATTTCGGACACTTGCAGAATTGCATCTTTTTCAAGCATCAATGCACCCAATACCGATTCTTCAAAATCGACGGCTTGTGGTGGTACTTTGCCTGTGCCCACGAACAGACTCTCTGTTGGCTCAACTTTTGTAGGTGTGAATTTCTTTGCCATAAATATTGTTTTTATGGTTACAAATTTAAAGCAAGGTTGGCTAACCATTAAAAATATAGGCTTATATTTATAAACAAAATGGAATAATTTGATTTTAATTATGATAGTACGTCCAAATGCAAAAATCAACATCGGTCTTAACATTGTAGAAAAACGAAGTGATGGGTTTCATAATATTGAAACTCTGATGGTTCCGTTCGGTTTGACTGATGAATTGAAATTAACAGAAAACAAACATATCGGTGCAAAGAAGTTTGAGTTGGTAATCGATGGTCTGGCTGTCGATGGCGCTCTCGACTCGAATCTTGTCAGCCGTGCATATCATCTTATCAATGCCGATTTCAACTTGCCACCTGTCAAGGTGGTTCTGCGCAAGCAGATTCCGATGGGTGCGGGGCTTGGCGGTGGCTCTGCCGATTGCGCCTTTATGATTACGGCATTGAATAAAATGTTCGACTTGAAACTCAATGTGCTTGAAATGCAACGTTATGCATCGATGCTGGGTAGCGATTGCGCTTTGTTTGTCGAGAATAAGCCTGCATTTGCCACAAGCCGTGGCGAGATACTCAAGCCAGTTAAAATCAATCTTAAGGACTATTATATAGTCGTTGTGAAGCCAAATGTTCACGTAAATACGGCTCAAGCGTATAAGTTGCTTACACCTCACGCGCCCGAATATCCTATTCTTGGCTTGATTGACAAAAAGCCAGAGGAGTGGCAGGGAAAGATGGTGAACGATTTTGAGGAACCTATTTTCAATATGTTCCCGATTTTGCCAAAGATAAAGGGTGAATTGTACCGTTTGGGTGCGTCGTTTGCATCAATGTCGGGCAGTGGCTCGGCAATATACGGGTTGTTCAGCGCTGAACCAGATATGGCAAGATTCAAATTTGACGATTGTTTTGTTTGGTGCGGTAAGATGAAGTAAGTACTTCATTCTTCGCCATTCATCCAAATGTCGAGCATACGGCGGTCGCGTTTTGTGGGGCGTCCTGTCCCGCGGTCGCGATGCCCGTTTATGTCGGCGCGCAGAAGGTCTAATTTTATGATTTCCTGTTCGGGAGTTTGGTCTTCAAGATAGTCGGGCACCAGTTTTGCCGATATTCTCGACGATGGAATGCCTAAAATCTTGTATCGATATAGAATGGGATTCTTCTTTACTTCAACAATTTCACCCACTTTTATCGTGCGCGAAGCCTTTACGGCAACGTCGCCTATTATAATATGCCCTTTGTGGCACGCATCCGATGCTTGGCTTCGGGTTTTGAAGATGCGGACGTCCCACAACCATTTGTCAATTCTTGTCTCTTCCATATCAATGTAGATTTATCGCAAAAATATGATACAGTTTTTGTTTTTTGGAACTGATATTTCATAATTCGGAATTACTTTTGGCAAAAATCGAATGTGAAATGTGTGGCATAGCAGGTTTTTATTCGGCAGACGGCACTGCTGACCGACAGCAACTCGAGGCAATGGTCAACAGCCTGACTCATCGTGGCCCTGACGCTTGTGGCTATTACGAAGGCGCAAATGTCAGAATGGGGCATCGTCGATTGAGCATTATCGACCTGTCGGCATCTGCAAACCAGCCAATGTATTCGCATTCTGGTAGATATGTCGCTGTTTTTAATGGGGAGATTTACAATTACCATGAGGTGGCCTCGTCGCTTGGAATATCGATGCGTACGAGTTCCGATACCGAAGTGGTGGTTGAGGCGTTTGAGAAGGTTGGACCACGGTTTGTCGAGCATTTGAACGGAATGTTCGCCATAGCCATTTGTGACATTGCCACTCAAAAAATATATCTCTTCCGTGACCGAATGGGCGTCAAACCGTTGTTCTACTATGTCGGCAATGGCATATTTGCTTTCGCATCGGAACTTAAATCGATAGAGCAACTTACTGATTTTCAAAAGAACAAAAGCATAAACAAAACGTCCGTAGGTCAGTTTCTTCAACTGGGCTATGTGCCTGCGCCAAACACTATATATAATAATGTGTATAAATTCCCGCAAGGGCACTATGCCGTCTTTGATGGAAAGAATTTGTCGATTTCGCAATATTGGAGTTTGTCGTCAATAATAACGGAAGATGCCCTGACAAGCGAGCAACAAGCGTTGGACAAGTTGCAGGATTTGATCGAAAGTTCTGTCAGATACCGATTGATATCCGATGTGCCATACGGAACGCTTTTGAGTGGTGGCATTGACAGTTCGCTTGTGACAGCCGTTGCCCAACGCGTGTGTGGCGAACGGTTGAATACCTTTTCCATTGGCTTCAAGGATAGCAAGCACGACGAGTCGCAATATTCGGAACAGGTGGCGCGTCAACTTAATACCAGTCATCATCATCTTGTTATGACAGAGCAAGATGCAATGGACCGTGTGGCCGATTTGTTTTATTATTACGATGAGCCTTATGCCGATTCATCGGCGTTGCCCACAATGCTTGTGTCGCAGTTGGCGTCCGCCAATGTCAAGATGGTGCTGACAGGCGATGGTGGCGATGAACTTTTTCTGGGTTACGGAATGTACGATTGGGCAAACAGACTTGCCAACCCATTGTTGAAGTCGGTTCGCAAACCTATATATTATGCTTCGCAAATGGCCGACAGCCGATATCAGCGAATCGGGAAAATGTTTGATTGGCGCAATGGCGACAGTTTGCCTGTACATATTTTTTCACAGGAACAATATCTTTTCACGGAGTCGGAAACGGAGCGTTTTGTACGTTCGTCGGCCGATTGTGGCTTGTCTTTTGACGATGCATTGCCAAGAAAGGTCACTTCTGCTGAAAGGCAGTCGTTGTTCGATTTGCACTATTACTTGCCCGATGACTTGCTTGTCAAGGTTGACCGTGCTTCAATGCGTTATTCGCTTGAGTCGCGTGTGCCGTTGCTCGATTACCGGATAGTGGAGTTCGCTGTCAATCTTGATTGTAGGTTGAGGAAGAATGGCAGTGTCTCGAAATACATATTGAAACAGGTGCTGTACAAATATTTGCCAAAGGAATTATTTGAACGTCCAAAATGGGGTTTCAGCGTGCCTTTGTGCAAGTGGTTGCGTGCCGATTTGCGTTATTTGTCCGACCAATATCTCAACCGTCAGGTTGTGGAGTCCGCAGGTTTGGTCGATTATGTTGAGGTTGAGGCATTGCTTAATCGTTTTTACAACATTAAGATAGACTATCTATACAATCGCGTTTGGGCTCTCATCTGCCTGCATCAATGGTGGGTGAATCGTTTTTCCAAATAAGAATAAGCGTTTTTATTGTTTGTGCTTTGCGCTTTACGCTTTACGTGCATTCGTAATGCCAACATTCAAATCCTTTGTTTGGTTGGCGCGGATTTGCTGTCAATAGTCTGAACCCAATCGTCACCACATCGTTTTTACTTGTGAATTTCTTTCAAATTCGACTTGTGTCGACTCTTTTTAAGCGGAATTGAGTCGTTGCCGAAATTGAATGTTATGCGTTTCTACACCAAAATCAAACTTCTTAAAATTTAATTATGTTGAAAATATGTTGATTACTTTGTTGATAACTTATGCGATTTTGTTGATGACTGGTTTTAAACCTGTTGATTAAAAGCATTTTAAATGCATTGATTTTTCTTGCATAAATCTAACATTCTGAAAATAAGAAAAATATTTTTGCGAATGGCTTGCATTTTTATGACAAACCACCTATATTCGTGCCGATTTTAAATCGATATTTATTATGCCATACAGAAGATTGCCAAATACGGATAGTGCACGTTTGCGTGCAATGCAAATTGCTCTTGAAAAATCTGAAAATGTCTTGCCTATGGACTTGCCATACAGCGCATCGACACTTCAGGAGTTGCGTTATTTCTTGCCAGAATTCAGCCAGGCGGTTATGATGCAACGTGATGTTTTTGAACGTCAAACCTCTAAAAACAAGCAGCATCAGGAGAGTTTCCGTAAGGCTCGTTTGTATATTTCGCACTTTATTCAAGTGCTTAACTTTGCAATTGCCCGTGGCGAGATGAAGCCAGAGACTCGCAAATATTTCAAATTGTCATCGGATGAGACTAAATTGCCACAACTCAATACTGAAAAGGATGTTATCGAGTGGGGACGAATCTTGATTGATGGAGAACAACAGCGTATTTCAGAAGGCTTGTCGCCTGTCACCAATCCAACTATTGCTCGTGTAAAGGTTCATTATGAAGATTTTGTCCGTCTTAATATTTCGCAAAAGGGATTGCAGGATTCTAACTCAAAGGCTCTTGCAAAGATATCTGAATTACGTGGCAAGGCTGACCGCATTATATTGAGCATTTGGAATGAGGTCGAAAATCATTTCAATGATAATCCTGCTGCTGTCAAACGATTGAAATCGGCCGAATATGGTGTGGCATACGTTTATCGTAAGCACGAAAAGGTTGAGATTGAAATGGAAAAACTTAATTTGAAACTTTTTTAAGTATCTGACTTTTCTAAAACATAAAAGGTAGGACGAATGTCCTGCCTTTTTTTATACATTGCATAATAAAACATTGACAAATGAGTGACGAAAAAACAATAATAAGCATAGGCCGTCAGTTCGGCTGTGGTGGCAGGGTGGTAGGTCAGCGTTTGGCCGAAGAGCTTGGCTACGACTATTTCGATAAGGAACTCTTGGCTTTGGCTGCACAAGAGATAGGCTTCCAGCCTGAAGTTTTTGAGGCTGTTGATGAACAACCTCGTGGAAAAAATATTTTCCAGTCGTTCGGAGAGTTTATGTCTGGGCTGAATCCTTCTGACAATCTAATGTCGGACGACAATTTGTTTAAGGTTCAGAGCGATGTCATACGCAAGTTGGCCGATGAACGAAACTGCATCATAGTTGGGCGTTGCTCCGACTATATCTTGCGTGACCACCCAAATTGCATCAGTGTGTTCCTTCACGCTGATATTGAGGACCGAATCAAGCGTGTTTGCGCACGTATGCCTATTGAGCAAAACAAGGCTTTGGCCTTGATTGAACGTAACGACAAGCGAAGGGCAACGTACTATAATTATTATTCGAACAAGGTGTGGGGCCAGTCATCGACTTACGACTTGTCATTGAGTGTTTCACGCTTGGGAGTTCAAGGCGCAGTGGATGCCATTATTGATTTTGTCAACAGGGTGAAAGCCAACTTATAATTTGTTGAAAATCAAAATTTTTATTATTGCTGAATAATTGTACTTTTGCGCGTTGTTTGAAAAATCCGCCTACGTATTGTATTTGGTTGATTTTTAACAATGTGCAAATATTTGGCTGATGAAAGAGCATCTTAACAACATCATATTTAAAACCATTTCGCAGATTTTAGGCGAACGAAACCAACAGGCGTTTGTCATTGGAGGTTTTGTCCGTGACAAAATCTTGGGTCGTCCTTCTAAAGATATTGATATTGTAACACTCGGAAGTGGCATCGAGTTGGCGCAGGAAGTTGCGTCTCGATTGATGAAAAATCCAAAGGTTACAACATATAAGAATTTCGGCACAGCAATGTTCCGATACAAAGGCGTTGACGTTGAGTTTGTCGGCGCTCGAAAGGAGTCGTACAACCGCAATTCGCGCAAGCCTATTGTTGAGGATGGAACGCTTGAAGACGACCAACGCCGTCGTGATTTTACCATAAATGCCCTGGCTATCGACTTGCATCCCGACAGGTTCGGACAGTTGATAGACCCATTCAATGGCTTGCAGGATTTGCACGACAAGATAATTCGAACACCGCTTGAGCCAGACACCACATATTCTGACGATCCTTTGCGTATGCTTCGTGCCATTCGTTTCGCAAATCAACTCGATTTCAAGATTACAGATGAGTCGCTTGACGCAATAGTTCGCAACAAGGAACGTATCCGCATCATTTCAATGGAGCGTGTGTCGGAAGAATTCAACAAGATTATGCTCACACAGAGGCCTTCCACTGGCATTAAACTGTTGCAGAAGACAGGATTGTTGGCTATTGTTTTCCCTCAATTGGAGGCGCTCAAGGGAGTGGAAGTCGTCGATGGATGCCGTCATAAGGACAATTTTTTCCATACAATGGAGGTGCTTGACAATATTTGTGAGCATTCTGATGATTTGTGGTTACGTTGGGCCGCTTTGTTGCACGATATTGCAAAGCCTGTCACCAAACGGTTTGTAAAAGGACAGGGTTGGACTTTCCACGGTCACGAGTTTGTTGGTGGAAAGATGATTCCTGGCATTTTCAAGAACCTCAAATTGCCGATGAACGAGAAGATGAAGTATGTCCAAAAACTGGTTATGCTGCATATGCGCCCAATTGTGCTTGTTGAGGATATTGTTACAGACAGTGCCGTGCGCCGTTTGCTATTTGAGGCTGGTGACGACATTGATGACCTGATGCTTTTGTGTGATGCCGACATAACTTCAAAAAATCCAGATAAGGTGTTGCGTTTCCTTGATAACTATCAATTAGTCAGACGAAAACTGGTTGAAGTCGAGGAGAAGGATCGTGTGCGTAATTGGCAACCTCCAATTTCTGGAGAGGAGATAATAGCCACTTTTGCATTGCCACCCTGCCCCGCAATTGGTAATATCAAGAATGCCATAAAAGATGCCATTCTCGATGGTGTGATTGAAAATACACACGAGGCGGCTTATGAGTTTATGTTGGCAAAGGGGCGTGAACTTGGGCTTGAGCCAGTGAAGTAATCTCTATTTGTCAAGGTATTTGTTCTTCAGTTCCACGTAGTGTGTCGCAGAATCGGCCACTATGGAGGATGATTTTGGAATGTCCTTTATCTTTTTGGCGGGAATTCCTGCGTAAATGCTGTTAGGTTCCAGGTCCAAATTGCCAGTAACAAGAGCGTTTGCGCCTATTATGGTGTTCTCGTTGATAATGGTGTTGTCCAATACGGTTGCGCCCATGCCAATCAGCACGTTGTCTTTTATTGTGGCTCCGTGGACAATGGCATTGTGCCCTATAGTGACGTTGTTGCCTATTTTGACTGTGGATTTTCCTTCAGAACTGTGAATCACGGCGTTGTCTTGCACATTTACGCCGTTGCCTATCGTCGCCGTCTGAATGATATGGACAGTGCCGTCGGCAGAATAATCAGACGAAACATA
Organism: uncultured Bacteroidota bacterium; assembly: GCA_937885735.1. The sequence continues at coordinate 11,550 of CALABN010000008.1, forward strand.
GTAGTCAGGGATTACT
>CALABN010000009.1 GCA_937885735.1 uncultured Bacteroidota bacterium
CTCGCGGATCGCGGCCACCTACGGTAATCAAGCCACTCTTATCGGCACCTTGACGCATAGACCTGAATTTGAATATGCGGAAATCGACTCCGTTTTTGCCGACACGCACCTGCCGATAGAAAACCGGACCTTTGCTGTCGCATTTTATCCAGATGGCGAGCACGACAAATACGGGGCTCAAAATCAACAAGCCCAATCCACTTGCAAATATGTCAATCAAGCGTTTCACTTTGTCAATTCAATAAAGTTGGTTATCACATAATCAACCATTTCGTCAGTCAAGCAAGTGTGAAGCGGCAAAGTGATTTCATTTTCGAACAAATGGAATGCGTTTGGGTAATTCTTTATATCGAAGCCCAATGCCTTGTATGCAGTCATCATTGGCAATGGTTTGTAGTGTACATTGCAGGCGATATCGCGCTCAGCCATTGTCGTGATTATCTCGTTGCGTTGCTCCATTGTCTTTTCAAGCAAACGCACGATCATTAAATGTCCACTGCTTCGATGATCCTCTCCAAAATGAGGCAAAGACTGGTAGCGAATGCCACTTGACTTAAGAGCCGACTCGTATTTTTCAATTATCACCTTGCGGCGTTCAAGCATAGCTGGATAACGCTTCATCTGGACCAGACCCATTGCGGCCATGATATCGGTCATGTTGCATTTGTACAACGGAGCAATGATGTCGTACTCCCAAGCGCCGAGCTTTGTTTTTGCCAAGGCATCCTTGTTTTGTCCGTGCAACGACAGTAACTGGCATTGCTTGTATAATGATTCCGTATCAATACCGTTGAAGTTTTTCCAACATAATGCGCCTCCTTCAGCCGTCGTGAAATTCTTTACTGCATGAAACGAGAATGTCGTAAAATCGGCTACTTCACCGCTCATTTTTCCATGCCATTGTGCGCCAAAGCCATGCGCGGAGTCGGCAACTACGGCAATTCTGCCAATTGCCTTCTGCAGGTCGTTTGCAGGCACGAACAAGCTTTTCTTACTTTCAACCACATCAAAAATCTTGTCGTAATCGCACATCACGCCACCCAAATCGACGGGCATAATGGCTTTGGTTTTTGATGTGATTGCCTGAGCCACCTTGTCATAATCCATCTGCCAATCGTCTGCCATGGAATCGACCATGACAACTTTTGCGCCAACGTGGCACACGACACTTGCAGTGGCAGTGTATGTGTAAGCAGGGACAATCACCTCATCGCCGGGGCCAACGCCAAGCAAGCGCAACGCCATTTCCATTGCAGCTGTTGCCGAATTGAGGCACACGCAACGGTCGGAATGGACAAAGGCTTCGATTTGGTGTTCAAGTTCCTTTGTGCGCGGACCGGTGGTAATCCAGCCCGAGAGGATTGCATCTCTGACTTCATTTGCCTCCTCGATAGTCATATCGGGTGGCGAGAATGGAATTTTCATATTATTTCGTTATTAATAGTTTCATCATTATCCTTTCTTTCAAAGAAAGGGATAAACATTAAAAATGCGAATAGTGGGAAGCTAAACACGCTGTTGCCACTAAACATACAAAAAAATGTACAACACAAATAAAGTATAAAACACAAACAGATTTTCTTTCGACTCTTCCAATACAAAACAAAACTCATTACAAAGGTAGCAAAGAAAGCCACGCCCCCCACTATCCCAGAATACAGGAAAGCTGAAATAATCGGGTTATGGGGAAAATCGTATCGATTTGCATTATTGTAAAAACGCTGTCCATATTTAGCCAAATAGTCAAATCCATTTCCGAAAAATTTCTGTTTCACTCCATATTCTATCTGCCATAATTCAAGTGCATATCGCCAACGGTCTGTCCGGGAATAGATAAAATGATTTATTGTATCAGAATACATATCGAAACAATCGGGGCTTTCATCAACATACATAAACAAATTTGCAGTGTCGTTACATGTAAGACTGATATCTTTCACCTCGATAATACTGCCTGCCTTTTGTGCATTCAAGAAGCACTCTGGATGATTACAATCAGACTCGAAAGTATGCGACACAGTGCAAAGATTCCAACCATCGGCAAGCGGTTCAATGTTCTTGGGCAAATCATTAATATGCTTTCCTCCTTCATTTACCCACCACCCCACAGCGAAAGGTGCGCCTTCTCCTTTTATGGTACGGTACTTTAACGACAATTCATAAGTCAGGCCTTTATGGTAATATATTGGTCGTCCACTGTAAAACAGAGAGAAATTGCTATTTCCGGCAATGCGTTCTATTCTCAAATAATTGCCATTGGGATTCTTGACAAAAGTTTTTTTCAACGTGTCGCGACTCGATATAAATTCGGTCCAGAATGTTGTTCCATCAGCAAAGTCCCCGTTATAGAACAAGTTAGCAGTATCCTGTTTGTTTTTACCATATTCCGACCATAATGCAGCCCTAAAATGACCAAGAGTCTTGTCAGGAACGAAAATGGTTGTAAGCTTATACGTGCGTTGCATCAAAGTATAATCCGACAACAACATTCGCATAACTGTGTTTTTCATAAGGGACATGGAGAGTAAAGCAATTACGGCAAAGCCTGCATTAGTCAGAACACAAGCCAACACTGGTTTGCGAATTTGTTTGCCGGGAACCGATGCAAAAATGACAATGACAAAACCTAGCATCACCAATGCATAAAGCACAAAGCCCCGACGCGAAAACGAAGCCACAACGTTTACTATGGTGATTAAAGAAAATAGCACCAAGTTAGCTGTCTTGATTTCGTTTTTAGCACACAGCCGAACTGCAGCAATTAGCGACAACATGAAACACAACGTGTAAAAATTATTGTCTCGCACCAACGGGAACGCTTTCCCTTCAAACAGCCATTGTGGCGAATCAATTCCAAACGCCATCATAACACATCGGCAAATGGCCACTATACCGGCAATTTCAGTAAGCCAAACCACAAGTTTCAGTAACACTACACACTTGCGCGTATAGACAATCAAAAAAAGGAAATAAAGTACGAATAAAATGTTTATCGATTCTTTTTCAACATTGCTTATTGTGGTAAAATTAATCAGATAGCAGGCAACGGTAAGAGCAGGCAACAACATTTTCCATGAGAGCACAAAGTTTCTCACGTTGTTTTTGATTACAAAAAACGAAGCCGCCAAACACGGCACAAGAGCAAAAAAGAACAAATACTTGTATCCGATAAAAACTGTTCGTGCAAAAAACAGCGCCAAACATACCGGAACCATCAACAATAATTTATCAACCAACTCCGACCGTTTCATCAGCAAATGAATTTATTTATTAGGCTTCAAGCATAAACTCTATGGTTCTGCGATACATGTCAGCAAGTTCATATTTAGGTTTCCAACCAAGACTTTCTAGTTTCTTTCCGCTCAGCTTTAGTTTTGTGTCGGCAGCATAACCATATTTATTGTCGTCTGGAATATCGAACACCACACTTATCTTGTCTTGAGCTATTTCATGGCATACCATTTCGGCCATATTGCGAATGGTAGTATGGTTCTTTTCATTAACTACGTTGTATGCCTGAGCCGGATCGCCTTTCAAAAGTATCGTGAGCAGACCTCTGACAGCATCGACGGTGTAGCAGTAGTTGCCGTCAGATAGTCCTTGAGTGTGAAGCACTATGTCGGTGCCATTTATTGCGCTACGGGCAAACTGAGCGAACACGCGGTTTTCCCAAGGAAGAATGCCTGCTCCAAATGTTTGTGCCAATCGAGCTATTTTCACATTCACGCCAAGTTCCGATGCATAGGCCACACAAAGATTCTCACACATGCGTTTCCCTTCAGGATAATCACTGCGGACATTCAACGGATCAACAAAACCCATTTTGTCTTCGGTGCAGTTTGTGCTTGCTTTATCAGACGCAGTGAATTGACCATACACTTCCATCGACGACACGTAAACCACGCCTTTGGCTTTCTTTTCGGCCGCCATACGCAATATTTGATATGTACCATCGACAGCTGTCATTATTGTGGTTATAGGATGCGTCACCATCACTTTGGACGATGTTACACTTGCAGTGTGAAAAATAAAGTCAACAGGATTGTCGGCAGGAACATATTCTTCGTAAGGTTGCACTACATCGCCATACACAAAATTAAGATTTGCGAATGTTTTTTCTCCGTAAATCAAGTTAACCTTTTCTTTATCGCGTGCCTGGCCTATTACGTGTATATCCAAGTTTTTGTTGATGCTTGTAAACAGCAACGCACGCACAAGCAACGATCCAACCAATCCAGTCGCACCTGTCACAAACACGGTTTTACCTGCCAGACTCTGTAAATCAACATTGCTATCTTGAAACAGGTCTTCGAAGTCTTGTTTCAGTATTTTATTATCAAACAAATTTTCCATTACTCCTCAACTCCATAAATTTGCGAGTTTTCACGTGCGTCAAGCATTGCCCGCATCACATAGAAATCCTCAGGGGTTGTCACTTTTATGTTAATATCGGGGCCATCCACCAAAAACAGTTTCTTGCCATAGTGTTGCATCATTGAGCAAGAATCAATAAATGTGTTGATATTTTGTTGGCGAGCTTTTTCATGGACAGCTAGAATTTCGCTCAGCCAAAAACTTTGTGGAGCACGGGCCAAACGAGAGTTTTTACGCTCAGGAATTTGATCGATCATATTATTCCCGTCAACCACAAGAACCGTTTCCTTAACTTTTACACAAGTTATTGCAGAACCATTTTTCTGTACCGACTCAATGTTGTCGTGAATAAGTTTTGCATTAATCAGCGGACGTACGCCATCATGAATAAGCACTACTGAAGGCTCGTTAGTGGCAACCGAATTTGCTGCACACAATCCATGGTATATCGACTCTTGTCCTGTCTCTCCACCTGGCACAACTTTCTTTACCTTAAATAGATTATATTTTTCTAGGATGTCATTCAGATAATCAATCCAATCGAAAGCACAAGCAACAACGATCGCATCAATTTCATCCGAGTCTTGAAACACTTCAATTGTATGTGCAATTATTGGTTTCCCGTGCATCAGCAAAAACTGTTTAGGTAACGCTTTGCTACGCATTCTAGAACCGACGCCTCCCGCAAATATCACTGCAATATTCATATATATATGTTTAATATAAACTAAATCTTTTGATATTGATATGTGAATAAAATGCAATAAAAAATCTCACTTTCAAGTGAGATTCTTCTTTATGGTTAAATAATGCACATCGTTTCAATGAAGATGCTATCGAACAAATCGGTATAGATAACAACAGCACTATTGAAATCGGTTATATGGGTGATAAAGAATTTGACGATAAATTACATGATTGGTTAAACAAGAATACGGGCGGCTTATTAAAAGATAATGTAGACAGCATTAGTTTTACTGGCGATACTTTGATGGAACTATTTTCCGCAATATATCTAAAAGGTTCATGGACTGATTACTTTAACAAAAACGAAACGAGTATTAACGATTAAAACAGTACAGTTATGAAGACTTTGGATATGATGAGAGTGATGATGGCAGTAGTTATGATGGCAGGAGTATTTGCTGGATGTAGTAGCAAAGAGTCAGATAAGCCAAGTGGAACAATCACACTTGCAGGTAGTACTTCAATGGAGAAGCTCTGCGAGGCTATGAGTGAGAGTTTTATGGAAGAGTATCCAGACATCACAGTTACTATTGAATATACAGGTTCTGGTGCAGGTCTTGAATCACTTAATGCAGGTAGTGTAGATATAGGAAATGCATCACGTCATATCAAAGATGAAGAATTAGCAAGTGGCGCTACAGAAAATATTATTGCACTAGATGGTATCGCAGTAATTGTAGATAAGGACAATTCAGTAACAAATATTTCATCAGAGGAGCTAG
>CALABN010000010.1 GCA_937885735.1 uncultured Bacteroidota bacterium
AAACGATCCAGGCAGTTGCCCATTGTGGAAGGGTAATACGTCTGCGTTTTGAAATAAGCTTAACTGTCTTTGCGTCGATAGTTTCCACTTCTTTTCCTTTCATAACAATTTCATTTTTTTCTGGCATACCAACGTGCCAAAACCGTGCCACAAAATGTATGTTGTTGATTGGTAGTTGTTTGCTGTTTTGCAAGATGTGCAGAAGTGTCTATTTTTTTGACACTATGTGTAAAAATTATTGACGGGTAAGGCGGTGAAAAGGGATAAGGCACAAGGGCAAATTCTAAATCCTAAATCCCTGAAGTTGGAATAGGCAAATCCTAAATTCTAAATCCTAAAAGGCCCATGGGTATGTATTTGGCATTTTTTATTGCGTTTTAGGGTATGTATTTGGCAACTTTATTAAGTTTATTGGTTTAAAATCAGCGAAATACTTCTATTTGTATTCCAAATGCAAAATCGTGGCTCCACAAAATATCATCACAAAAACTGTCAAAAAATTTGACACTGCGCATCATCATATCTTCCCAAAAAATACTTTTACGGAATTGAAACAAAAAACATTGAAAAATGAAAATTCTGGCTGTTGACGACAACAAAAGCATCTTGAGCGCCATTGAGTTGCTTCTCTGCGGACGATACGAAAAGGTCAAGACGCTGGCTAACCCTAATATGCTTCTGTCGGAACTGGCCAACGACAACTACAGCGTGCTTCTGCTCGATATGAACTTCTCGGCGGGCATCAACACTGGCAACGAAGGCCTTTACTGGCTTCAGCGCGTTATGGAAGCAAAGCCGTCCATCAGCGTAATTATGATTACCGCCTACGGCGATGTGGCGCTGGCCGTAAAAGCCATACAGATGGGCGCCACCGACTTTGTGCTGAAACCGTGGGAGAACGACAAACTGCTGGCCGTCATCAATTCGGCCTGCAAACTCAACGAGTCGCGCAACAAAGTGCACACCACCCATAAAAAGGCTGAAAACAACGTCATAGGGCAGTCAAGCGCCTGGCAAAACGTGATGCAGATAGTGGGCAAGGTGGCCTCAACCGATGCCAACGTGCTCATCACGGGCGAAAACGGAACTGGCAAGGAAGTGGTGGCAAAGGAACTTCACCGTCTTTCAAAACGCTCTGCACACCAAATGGTTACCGTCGATATGGGCTCCATAACCGAAACTCTTTTCGAGAGCGAACTGTTCGGACACCGCAAGGGCGCATTCACCGATGCCCACACCGACCGCGAAGGCAAAATAGAAACCGCCAACCAATCGACTCTCTTCCTTGACGAGATTGGAAACCTCTCAATGCAGATGCAGGCCAAACTGCTTTCGGTCCTGCAGAACAGGTGCATCACCCGCGTGGGCGACAACAAGCCTATTCCTGTCGATATCAGGCTCGTGTGCGCCACAAACTGCAATCTTGAGCAAATGGTGGCCGAAGGGCGTTTCCGCGAAGACCTGCTCTACCGCATCAACACCATACACATTGAACTTCCGCCCCTGCGCGAACGCAAGGACGACATCCGACTGCTGGCCGAGTTCTTCCTGCAGAAATTCGCCGACCAATACAACAAAAACGGTTACTCGTTCTGCCAACAGACTATCCAAAAACTTGAAGAATACACCTGGCCTGGCAATATCCGCGAACTCCAACACGCTGTGGAAAAGGCTGTAATATTGAGCAATAGCAACACTATACAACCGTCCGACTTTTTGTTCCGCAACAACGAGCCACAGATTTCATCGCCGTTTGAAGGCACGCTCGAAGATATGGAGCGAATGCTCATCGCCGACGCCATCAACAAGAATAACGGCAATATGTCGTTGGTTGCCACACAGTTGGGAATAACACGCCAAACACTTTACAACAAACTGAAGAAATATGGTCTATAAGCATTTCAACATAAAACTGTCACTCAAGATTGGACTGCTGACCGCGTCGGCCGTCCTTTTGGGCTTGTCGGTGTCTGGGAAGATAAATGTCTGGCTCTCGGCCGTTTTCGCTGTCCTGACAATTGCTTCGGCCGTCTCGCTCATTCGCTTTATGAACAGCACCAACCGACAGATAACATACTTCATCAGCGCCATCCGCAACAGCGACACCACGCTCAAATTTCCTACCCGCACCGACAACAAGATTATCGGCGACCTGCACGAAAGCCTCAACGAACTGAACCTGATTCTGCAGGATGCAAAAATAAACTCTCAACTTAAAGACCAATATTTCAGTAAGATAATTGAACATATCGGCGTGGGTGTGCTTGTGTTCGACGAGAAGAACTTTGTCACAAACGCCAACCAATCGGCCATCAACCTGTTCGGGCTTCAGGTCATCACGCACCTGTCGCAGATTGCGCAGATTGACAGCAACTTCTCCAATATGCTGGCATCGCTCGGCGACAACACTAAGCAGGTGCTTCCGCTCAACATCAACGGAACCGAAAAAAGCATAATGTCGCAGTGTTCCGTTGTCTCGCTGAGCGACAAGAGCGTGCATCTGGTCACCCTCCAAGACATTCACGCCGAACTCGAGCGCAAGGAAGCAGATGCCTGGAAAAAACTGATTCGCGTGTTGAGTCACGAGATTATGAACTCGCTCACTCCTATCACTTCCATTGCACAGACGCTTGAAAGTCAATGGAATAGTTCTTCGGAGATAAGCGAAGACACCATCAGGAACTCCATAGGTGGACTATCGGTCATAAGCGAGCGCTGTTCGGGACTGGCAAAATTTGTGCAGTCGTACAGGGTTCTCACAAACATTCCAAAGCCTGTGCGCGCATCAATCGGAATAACAAGCCTTTTTGAGCGTTTCAGCATCTTCACATCGCCAATGAAAGCCCAATATGGCGTCGATATCCGCTTTATTCCGCCAAAGGCTGATTTCACAGTCAACATCGATGAACAGATGTTTATGCAGGTGATTATCAATCTTGTGAAAAATGCGTCGGAGGCCCTGCGCAACAGCCAAACGCAGGCTCCCGCTGTTGAAATAACCACGGCTAGGCTTGCCTCGGGCGAAACGGAAATAAACGTGAAGGACAATGGCCCTGGCATTCCTGAAAGCATCAGGAACGAGATTTTTGTGCCGTTCTTCACCACAAAGGAGACTGGCTCTGGAATCGGCCTTTCATACTCGCAACAGGTTCTGCGCGCTCACGGAGGCTCCATTTCCTGCCAATCGGGTAGCAACGGAACTGCGATGAGGCTGGTGTTTTAGGCAGAACTTTAAGTATTTACAGTCCAAACAGCCGTTCGGCATTTCGGGTGGTTTGCAAGGCCACATCGTCAATGGTTGTGCCCTTTATTTCGGCAAGTTTCTGGGCCACGCAAGGCAGAAAACTGCTCTCGTTGCGCTGTCCGCGATGCGGGACAGGTGCAAGATACGGGCAGTCGGTTTCCAAAATCAGTTTTTCAATATCGATGTTCTCCACAACAGCCGGCAATTCCGATTTCTTGAAGGTCAGAATACCGCCGACACCTAACAGAAAGCCCATATCAATAGCGCGTTCGGCCTGTTCAATATTGCCCGAAAAACAGTGAAACACACCGCGCAGACGGCTGTCGGCAAGAGGCTCAAGCGCGGATATGGTCTTGTCAATGGCATTGCGTATGTGTACGATTATTGGCAGGCCGAGCTCCTTAGCCCATTTCACCTGAGTGGCAAAGGCGTCGAACTGCTCACGTTCGTAAGTCTGGTCCCAATAAAGGTCGATGCCTATCTCGCCCACGGCGTAGAATTTCGTGCCACAGGAGAGCATCTTCTCAACAGCCTTGAGGTCTGCTTTGTAGTCGGCTCCAACCGATGTGGGATGCAGACCTGCGCAAGGAAAGAAGTGCTCCGGGTCCGACATCGCCATATCAAGCATTGCCTGACGCGAAGTGGCGTCGATGTCGGGCAGGATGAGGCGGTTCACTCCCGACTCAAAACAGCGTTTGACGGCTTCGGCGCGGTCGGCGTCAAACTCCTCGGCATAAAGGTGCGAGTGTGTGTCAATGAATTCCATTTCTGACTATTTTCCGCAAAAATAGCAATTGGCTGGCTTGCAATTCCAATATGCCGATTTTTTGTAAAACTGCGGTTATTTTTTACTTTTGGAACATACTTTGTCAACAATGGAAAACGAACGCTATTTCTACATCGACAGGTTGCGGGTTTTTCTAATCTGCTACATCATATTCCATCAGTCGCTGATTGCCTTTGGCGGTATAGGACCCTGGTACTATACATCGGCTGACCGGTTTGTTGGCACCTCGCTGATTGTGGTAAACACCGTCAAGACAATCAACATTTCATTTATGATGGGCCTGTATTTCATTACAACGGCTATGCTGGCTTACGTTACATATCAGAAGCACGGCTTCAGGAATTTTGTCAAGACACGGCTGATAGTTCTAGGCATTCCTTTGTTGCTGTATGTAACTCTCTTTCACCCATCATACCTTTATTTTGTGGCAAAAACCAAAGGCAATGTTGAAATTGGCTGGTTGCAGTTTGTAATTGATTTCCTTTCTCACAAGCCAACATTCGGCTCGTTCTGGTTTGTAGCCTTGCTTTTGGTATTTGAGCTGGCCTACGCCTTCTTAAAGAAGTTTTACCGGAAAAAAACTGAACGTGTACTGAGTATGTGGGACCACATTACGCCTTTCCGCACAACCCTGTTCATAATATGCATAGGCACCGTTTCTTTCATCATCAGGCTGGTTTCACCGGCATCTACAATCGGACCTGGCATCAAATGGGGATTTTATACCCTTTACCTAGGCACATTCATTGTAGGACTTATCGGGCAAAGATTCAACTGGATAAGCCAATTGCGGGTTAATAATTCTGTTCCCTGGCTGATTTTTTCATTCCTGTGCTTGCCGATGCTTTTGTTTTCGTTGCATTATGTCAAGGATTGGTCTGTCTTTACTGGCGGAATGAACTCGCAATCACTGTTTTACGCTCTTTGGGAACCTATGGTATGTGTAGGCATCTGTATGTTTCTTATGTCATTCTTCCACTCCTACTTGAACCACCCTGGCAAACTGTCTGTCAAGCTTTCCGAAATGTCGTTTACAGCATATTTCTTCTACCCCGTTCCTATCGTATTGTTTACTTATCTGTTTGAATCAATGTCTATTCCATTGTTCTTTAAATGGTTGTTCACTGGTTCGCTGAGTTGCATCGCATCATTTGCATTGGCATACGTCATTTACAGGATTTTGAAAAAATGGGTTCCTGCACTTGTTGAATGAGATAGACATCGATTTATAAATCAATATATTATCTTGAAATATTCAAGCATTTTCTTAAAATTGTCCTGTGCGGTCAAGCAGGTGTCTTTAAGGTAGCCTGGTATGGTTGGACAATTCTGAAGGCCTCGATAATAGAAGATTTTCAGTTCATCGGTAATGATGAACGGGACAATGTCGTTGGCAAGACATTCCTTGAACATTATCAGTCTGCCTACACGCCCATTGCCGTCCTGGAACGGGTGAATAGCCTCAAAACGCTTGTGAAAGTCTATAATGTCGTCAATGGACTTTTTCTTCTTTGAACCATACTCTTTAAGAAGCGCAACCATAGAACGATGCACCATTTCTGGACTGCACGTTTCCATTCCGCCGACTTCGTTCGGAAGGGCCTTGTAGTCGCCGACTTTAAACCACGGCTTGATGCTGTCGGACGTTCCTGACTTCAGCATTCTGTGCAAATCCTTGACAAGCCCTTCTGTGAGCCTTTCCTGTGCCTTGTCGATTATATAGTCGATGCATCTGAAATGGTTCACTGTTTCAACAATGTCGTCCACATTCAGCGCGCCACTTTCAACTCCAACTGTGTTTGTTTCAAATATATAGCGCGTTTGGTCGTGTGATATACGGCTACCCTCAATGTGGTTTGAATTATAGGTAAGGTCGATTTGTATCTTATGATAGATGCCACCCTTTAGTCGGCTTTTCTTCTCTTCCTGAAGCCTTTTCAGCAAAAGGCTGATGCGCTTTTCCTTAACATTGATGCGTGGGGGGACGGAAGCGTCTGCAGGGACGTTCCACGTCTTGCCTGTAAGAAACGCTCCGTCAATCTTACCTGAAGCACACCAGTTTCTGGCGGTTCTTTCCGCCACATTGGTCCTTTGGGCAAATTCGTTTACTGAAATGTAATCCATATCGGCAAGAAAAACATCAATAATTCACCACAAATGTAATATTTCTTGCCGATATCGGCAAGAAACAAACATAAGTTGTAATGTTTTTGTTTGCATAAATATTGGGCAAAGTTGTGGTTAACTACATTCTTTTTACCACTTAACCACAACTTTGCTCGGTGTTTTTGGAGTCTTTTGTGTGGATAAGTGGTTTTTCAAGGCACTTAACCACAACTTTGCCATATAAAAATTCAAAATATATGGAATTGGAACCATTCTACCTTAAATCGACAAACAAATCGTCCAACACAACTTCCGACTGAACATTGCCGAAATATGCATTGCGACTCAACCCGTAGGTTGTCACCATAGTGAGATGAACCGATTTCCGTGCTTTGGTAGCCTGCTTGAACACCGACACCTTCCTACGTAGCAGGGCATCATAATCCTTGTCAATTGCAAACACGTCGTTGACAAATTTCATCTCGCAGACATTCACCACATTGTCGCCTCTGTCGATAAGCAAGTCTATTTGCGCGCCGTCGTGGCTTGCGGTAGCCTGTGTCCGCCACGAGTATACTTGCGACAACACGCCCGAAATGCCTAACGCCTGCTTGATTTGTGCTATATGCTGAAGACAAACTTGCTCAAAGGCAAGCCCCGCCCACGTTGAATGTGTGCTGGTTGAAAGATTGTTGCTCCAAAAATGTCCGTCGTTATTGATGTTGCTTTTAACAAAACGGTTGTAGAACAAGGTGAAATTGTCCATTAACTGATATGTTGCACCGCGTTCTTTCTTGTCGTATGGGTAGTATTTGCGAATCATTGCGCTCTGTTCAAGCTCCTCCAGCACTTTGGCAAAGGCTGTGTTGTCAGTAAGTCTTGTGGTTTCCAGCAACTCCATTCGCGACATTCCCGCCGATTTTTGCGCCAGCGCCTCAACAACAGCTATATGTGATGCCGAATTCTTGAACAACGATGCGTAAAGCGCTTGGTATTCCATTTTGAGCGGTGCGGTTTCTGCAAAGAGCATCTCGTCGATATTCTGGGCCAGGCTTTCTTCCTTTTTCAGATAGTTCCAATAATACGGAATGCCACCCAAAACCATATACGCCTCGGCAATATCCTTACGCGAAAGAGCCAGATTTCTGGCGTTGCAATATTCCTCGCACTCCGACAAAGTGAATGGCTTGAGTTGAATTTTCCTGGTCAGTCGGTTGTGCAACCCTCCATAATCCAAAATGATTTTTTTTACAATCCACGAAGTGGCACTGCCACATATTATCAGCACTATATCGGTGCGCATATTGGCCCACCCGTTCCAAAAATGCTCAAGTGCGCTTATGAATTTCGATTGAGGGGTGTCAAGCCACGGCATTTCATCGATAAACACCACCTTTTTCCCTTCTGGCTTCGACTCGAGCAGGTCTGACAAACGGTGGAACGCTTCCTGCCACGATGTGATTTTGCGGGATTTTTTCAACCCATATTTGCGCAACGACTCTTGAAACTCAAGCAGTTGCTCGGCCTTGTTGCCTTTTGCCAGCCCTGTATGCTGAAAAGCAAAATTTTCGTTGAAAGTCTGCCTTATCAAAAAAGTCTTACCTACGCGTCGACGACCGTAAACCGCCACGAATTGCGATTCATACGAATCCAGCGCTTCCAACAGTTGTTTTTTCTCGTTTTCCCTTCCTATCAGCATATTTAGTATCGTTTTTCAAGGCAAATATATAAAAATATTGGGCAAAGTTGTGGTTAACTACATATTTTTACCACTTAACCACAACTTTGCTCGGTGTTTTTGGGGTCTTTTGTGTGGATAAGTGGTTTTTCAAGGCACTTAACCACAACTTTGCCTATACAGTTTTCAACATTTGCTCTTTGCCAATTCTAAATTATGGTGACTTCTATAAATTGCTTTGTGGTGATTTTGAAGATTTTGTCAGGCAGATTGATGATTTGAACGAAGGTGCAGTGCGGGCACTGTGACTGAATGAAAGTCATCAAGATGACGACAAAAATTCAAAAGCACGCAAAAGATTAAAGGTCAATTCATATTTGAAAAAAATTTTTAAATCGGGGAAATTATAGAAGTTACCTTATATTTGTGGGTTTTTTGAAAATCGATTTTATAATAAAAACATCATATATAGTTATGAGCGGTAAATTTCCCGAACACAAGCAGTTAGACTTGTCACAAATCAACAAGGACGTACTTGCTGAATGGAACAAGGAAAACACATTCCAAAAGAGCATCGATGCCCGTGAAGGCCATCCAAAATTCATTTTCTTCGAAGGACCACCATCGGCCAACGGCAAGCCTGGCATTCACCACGTTATGGCACGTAGCATCAAGGATATCATTTGCCGTTACAAGACTCTGCAAGGATTCCTGGTGGACCGCAAGGCTGGCTGGGACACTCACGGACTGCCTGTCGAACTTGGCGTGGAAAAGCAACTTGGCATTACTAAGGAAGACATTGGCAAGAAAATCAGCGTTGACGACTACAACCGCGCCTGTCGCGAGGAAGTCATGAAATACAAGGACTTATGGGACGACCTCACCCGCAAGATGGGCTATTGGGTCAACTTGGACAACCCCTACATCACTTTTAAGAACGAATATATAGAGACACTCTGGCACCTCCTTTCAATATTATATAAAACTTCTCTCCCTTTTCCCAAAATCTGATAATAACATTATACTCTCAAGTTAACTAAAATCAATAGAAAAAACACAAGAGCAGCGCAGTTTTCTTCTTGATTTTTTAAATTTACCATGATAATA
>CALABN010000011.1 GCA_937885735.1 uncultured Bacteroidota bacterium
TGACGGAAAACCTGCACTTCGACGCCTAATTTGTCCAACAAGCCTTTGTAAAAGGTTATTTCGGCACACAAACCCTTAAACACAAACTCGCCCAACGGATTGACAACTATTTTGTCAGCAACACTTGACAAATAATAACCCGATTGGGACATATTGTTACCATAAGCATAGACAGGCTTGCCACTCGTCTTGAAGTCGATAATTGCCTCACGAATCTCATCAATGGTGGACAATCCTGCAGGGACATCTTCACCGTCAATAAAGATGCACTTGATATTGTTGTCGGTTTTGGCGTTCTCAATACTTTTAAGTATGTCATTCAAGCCAGCCGAGGGCTGTTCATCTGACAGAAGGGTTGACAAATCGAAACTGTTGCTGTTTCCGCGGTCACTGATTTCCGAAGAAAAACTCAATTGCAAAACAGAATTTGGCTTCACAACCACTGGCTGATTTCCACCGCCTAACGATGCAAAAATGCCAGCAATGCCAATCATTAAGAAAAAGAACACTAGTGTATAAAGTACCAAGGCTACCACATTAGCCAGTACATTTCTGAAAAATTCTTTCATATTTAAATCAAATCTTTAGTCGATCTATATTAAAAATGTGCCAAACAGACCTATACAGGCCTATTCAGCACATTATACTTTATCAGTCTATCGTATGAATTGCGATGCATTGGAAAACTCGCAACCTACATACACACCTATGCAACCATTCACTTTTTTAGGCATACTCTCAACATTAACCCTGACCGTAATGCTTTGGGTCTTGCTCGGGGTAGCCTCCCAATATTGCGCATCGGCATTTGCACTGTCAAAAACCAAATCGTTAATCATTGTGGTTTCACGAAGCCAAATGGTATCCTTTATAGTTTCCTCGCCATTAGGAATTTTATTTCCGTCAGCATCGTAGATATAGAAACCCATAGGGTCCTTTTTGTAAACCTGAACCTTTTTGTCCTTCACTTCCTTCACAACTCTGGTGAACTTCTTGCGAGGAACATAGATGCGATAATTGACTTTACCCAACTTTTGCTCGTTTGCGACGAACAACCTATAGTTCTGCTTTGAATAAAGCACGACGTTCAATGTTGCAGAATCGCCACTAGCCATTTCCTTGAACATTGACTGACCGCGGTAGTCGTAATTACCCTTGAGTTCATTGCTGGCCAATTTCTTTTTAGAACATTGTGCAAATGATTCGCCAGAGCACAACATCAATACGGCCATCGGCACAATCAACAACTTACAAACTGTAATTTTCATATCTATTCCTTTTCTTTTTACATAATTAATTTAGCCCTGACGTCGGCAATTGTGTTGACAATATTGACAAACTGTTGCTGTGTGACCTTGCCATCAGCGTTTTGGTAAGTCACATCATAAACCGACTGAATAAGTTGCAGTTCCTCAAGCAATTTTGCGACATTGCCCGATTGCTTGTTTTGGTCAAGCAGTTCGATAAGGTTTTCCAACAACACTTGATGGTCTTGAATCAGTTCCATATCATCATCGGTCAATTTATTTTGCTTCATTGGCATAAGGCACAGATAAAGGCTTTCTATCCAAGCACTTGCCACAACCAGACATTGAATGTCGGCCAAACCTTGCTCCTCAATGTATGTCACCACATCATGATAAGAATCAGAAGTGACGCTTATAAGCGTGTCTGTTTCAGACAAATTATCCAAAACCCTGTCGGCCAATTCCTTGTTTATTCCTTCATAAAGGCCGATTTCAACAGAAAGGTTCTTTACAAGGTTGAAATATTCCAAAGTGTGCTGTGAATTGCCGACAATGCAACAATAAGCCATATCGGATGCATATACGCCCATATTTACGGCTTGCTGATACTGTGTCACATAACGAGATGCATTCGATGGCTTGTTTGGCAATTCCATATTGAAAGGCACATTGCGTTTTTGCATACGCACAAACATTTCCAACGGCGAAGGAATCTTGTAGTTTACAGTGAGTTCCTCTTCATCAAGAATGACGTCCTCAACGTTCAATTCATCCATAGCCTTTTGCTGTGACTGTTTTCTGCTGTCGTTGGCACAAGACGATACTACGACAACGGCCACCACTGCAAGCGACAATACGCCAAATGTACGTTTAATATTCATAATCAATCAATTAATCATTATACAAACAATAGTAGATTTAATACACAAATGCGTATCAAACATTCGTGGTTAAATTTATGCTTTTTTGGTTGTTTTGCAAAACATCATTTTTATCGACATTGGTATGCATTTCAAATGTCTGGCCATCAAAAACACCATACGAGAAATTGTAAATCCAATCGCCAAGAATAACCATACGTGTCAGAGATGAAAGTTGCCTGTCGATAACCAAATGCCTGTGTCCGAAAATCAAGTAATCGTACTTGTTTGTTGCCACCAACGTCTTCGCGTGCAGAAATATCTGTTCCCTGTCATCGCCTTGATATTCCAATGGCGCCAGGCCTTTCTTGCCACGACTTGAATTTGACCACTTGTGTCCGAACCAAAGCGCAACGTCAGGATGAAGAAATGTGGAAAAAAGGAATTGAACGAATCGGCTACGGAATATGGACTTCAAAAACTTGTACGAGAAATCACCAGGTCCGAGACCATCACCGTGGGCTATGTAAAACCGTTTGCCCAACAACTCAGTTTCAAAAGGCTCATCGTGAAGAATGATGCCAATTTCATCGTGAAGGTAACTGAACGCCCAAACATCGTGGTTACCAGTAAAGAAATGCACCTTTATCCCGTTGTCGACCATTTGTGCAAGTTTGCCGAGTGTGCGCACAAATCCTTTCGGAATGACTCGATTGTACTCATACCAGAAATCGAACATATCGCCAACAAGGTACAATTCATCGGCATCTGCACTGATAAAATCTAGCCAACTGACAAAAAGACGCTCACGCCACTGCGACTCTTCGGGGTTTGGATACCCCAAATGCATATCGGATGCGAAATATACCTTACCCACCGTCCGGTTATTTAGCAGTTGTCAATTCGGCAAGTTTGGCATCAAGTTGTGATGGTGTAAGGTTCTTTGCCAGCACAACGCGGTTGGCATCCACCAACACATTGAATGGAACCGACTCCACCCCCAACTGGCGTGCGACCTTGCTGTCCATATAGGTCAACTCGCTCACGTGGTTTATCCATATCAAGCGGTCCTCACGAATGGTGTTTTTCCAATCGTCCAGACTGCGTTCGAGCGCTATTGAATAAATGTCGAAGCCTTTATACCGATAAGTGCGGAACACCTTGCGCAACTCCTGATGGCTCTCACGACACGGACGGCACCAACTGCCCCAAAAGTTCACCAAAACATATTTTGCCTTTAGATTCGACAAACGGATTGTGTCGCCGTAAGGGTTTGACAGCGCCATGTCGGGGATGACATCGCCAACGGCAATCTGCCCGCCACCGCCGCGCTTCAATAGAGCCGGCGCAGTATACTGTCAAGCTCAGCCAGATCGCGGCGCCGCAGTGTCCACGTC
>CALABN010000012.1 GCA_937885735.1 uncultured Bacteroidota bacterium
GTATCCGGATATTCCTGTTATAGGTGCCGGCGGTACACACATTTATCGTGATAAATGCTGTACAGACAGCATTTCTGCTGTTTTTTTCATTGTTGACTTTCGTCGATGCAAGTGCGCAAATCTTGACTGGTGCCGAACAACTTTCTGAATACCTGCCAGTTGTCTGCGACAAAAATGTCGCCGTGGTGGCAAACCAGACTTCAACAATCGGGCAACGGCATTTGGTGGACAGTCTTTTGTCTCTTAATGTCAAGATAAGGCGAATCTTTGGCCCTGAACACGGTTTCCGTGGCATAGCCGATGCGGGCGAGCATTTGAATGACAATGTCGATGCACTCACTGGATTGCCAGTTGTATCGCTTTACGGCAAGCATCGCAAGCCCACTTCTGCCGACCTCGACAGCATCGATATTGTAATATTTGACATTCAGGATGTTGGCGTGCGTTTTTACACATACATTTCCACTTTGCACTATGTTATGGAAGCGTGCGCAGAGAACAATGTGCCGTTAATGGTGCTCGACCGTCCTAATCCGAACGGATTTTATATCGACGGGCCAACTCTCGACACTTTGTCGCGGTCATTTGTGGGAATGCACCCTGTGCCACTTGTCCACGGCCTTACCATTGGCGAGTACGCAATGATGCTGAATGGCGAGCATTGGCTTGCAGGTGGCAAGTTGTGCCAGCTTATGGTTGTGCCTTGCAAGAACTACAGCCACAAGACGCATTATCAGTTGCCTGTAAAACCGTCGCCAAACCTGCCGACATACAGGTCGGTGTTGCTCTATCCGTCGTTGGGTCTGTTTGAGGGAACGTTTATGAGTGTCGGCCGTGGAACCGATTTCCCGTTTGAGGTTGTCGGTCACCCCGATTATCAGAAGGCGCCGTTCCAGTTTACGCCACACAGCGTTGAGGGTGCCAAATTCCCGCCGTTCAAGGATGTGCTTTGCCGTGGCTACGACTTGCGCACCATTTCCACCGATTCGCTTGAACAAGATGCCCGCATCAATCTTAAATGGCTGATTGATAGTTATAATTATTTCTTGTCGAAATCAGATTTCTTCAATTCGTTTTTGGACAAGTTGGCAGGCGCCGATTTGCGTAGGCAGATTGAAAAGGGAATGAGTGAGGACGAAATCCGCCAGTCGTGGCAGAAAGGGCTTCAGAATTTCCAGACTATCAGGCGGAAATATCTGCTTTACGAA
>CALABN010000013.1 GCA_937885735.1 uncultured Bacteroidota bacterium
GCATTATGGCTTTGCTGGACACTATCCACGAAAACAAGAAATCAAGGGTTATGGCCCGTTGGCACTACAACGAGTTTGACACCGACTCGAAAAACCAGGCCGAAAGATTGTCGAAAATGGTAAATTTTCCATTCACATTAGTTGCCGACGCATCAAAATAAACTGTTAAATGTTTGACTACCAATCGTACATATTGCTCCCAATATTGATTTTCTGCGCACGCGTGTCTGACGTGAGCATTGGCACTGTCAGGATAATACTTGTGGCCAAAGGCTACAAGAAACTTGCCCCACTGACAGGATTTCTTGAAACGCTCATCTGGATTGTGGCAATAAGCAAAATCATCCAAAACATTGACAATTGGGCTTGCTACATTGGCTACGCCGCAGGCTTCGCCACTGGCAACTATGTGGGAATGATTATTGAGGAAAAACTGGCTTTGGGCCACGAACTTATACGCATCATCACTGGCAACAACTACAACGCCCTGACGGAAGTCCTGCGCGAGAAAGGCTTTGGCGTGACCACAACCAACGCTGAAGACCAAAACGGCCCTGTCGGGATTCTCTACATTATAACCACACGCAAGAAGGCAAAGGAAGTTGTGAAGATTGTGAACGAGCAAGACCCGTTTGCAACGTACACCATAGAATCGATACGCCACGTGAACCGCGACACAATGTATGGCCAGGAAAAAATCAAGACTCGCAAACTCCTGCTCAAATACAAATAGGCCGTCTCCTATTTCAGACTTGCCAGTATTTCGCCTCTAACCTTCTCCACCAACGATTCATAAGTGTGTCCTTCGGGATAGACTGGATTCAGGAATCTCACGCCTACTTTCGAAAACAAGCGTGGCAGATGCTTGCCTCGTGGCAATGCCTCATAGGCACCGCTTATGGCAACAGGCACTATTGGAACATTCAGTTCTACGCTCAATATGGCAAAAGTCTTCTTGAACTCACCCACAGCACCGTCTTTGGTTCGCGTACCTTCAGGGAAGATGATTATTTTATGCCCGCTACGCAACACTTCAGCCAATTTTTGGATTGATTCCTTGAGTTCATTGTGCAAATCCACCTCAATAATGTTGTTGCGGTTTGCCATCCACTTAAGGAAACTATTGCTTACGTGTTTCTTTTTTACGTAGAAATATATGTGTTTCAGCGCCTTGCGATGAATAAACGATGCCACAAACAAGCCGTCAAGATAACTTTGGTGGTTTGGCGCAATAATGCAAGGCCCGTCTGGAATCTGCCCTGAACCTTCACCATTGAACGAAAAGGCAAACTTGAAAACCGACTTACTGACATTCTTTATAATCCATTGGAAAATAGAAGGTTTAGGCAATGTTAACTGCATCTTTTCTTTAAGTATCGACGACCAATTGATAGACTCTATTTGCAATTTTGTCTTATTGTCGGCAATGAAACGCGCCACCGATTCAATGTCACGAAAGGCAACCAACTCATTTTCAGTCAGTTTAACACCGTATGACTGCCATATGAACTCGAGCAGTCCTATCTTGCCCAATGAATCCAGCGCAATGTCATATTCAATATGCTGATTGGCTGACACTTGCCTGTTGACTTCGCCTTCTATGAAGGTCTTTATCGACTTATATTCCTCATAATCAGGTTCTGGCGAATTGTCGCGATTAGTTGCGTCATAAACATACTGCTTGAGTTTGTATCGCTGTATTTTACCCAAATTGGTCCGTGGCAAGGCCTCGCTGATAATCGAGAACTGCATTATGCGCTTGTAAGCCGAAAGCGAGCCATTGAAATTAGGAAAGAACTGCTCCTTAAAATATGAATTGGCATCAGTAATTCCTTGATTGTGCAATTCATTGTCGTTTAACGATATAAGTGCGTGCAACACGCCATTGAAGTCAATCACCGCCACTTCGTTCACCAAAGAAGTCGCGGACATAATGCTTTCCTCCAACTCTACAGGATTGATTTTCTTGCCGTTAGGTAGCACTATTATCTCCTTCTTCCTGCCCGTAATGTGCAGATAGCCGTCGTTGTCGATATATCCCAAATCGCCAGTGTGCAACCAACCATTTTCAAGAATCTGCGCTGTTTCTGCAGGTCGGTTGTAGTAACCCTGCATTATGTTTGGGCCTTTGGCAATTATTTCGCCGTCGAGTATCTCCAACTGTACGCTTTCAAGCCTTTGTCCAGGTGTGCCGACACGCTCCCGTCCTGGTCTGTTGAACGTTATCATCGGCGATGCCTCGCTCATTCCGTATCCTTCGAGCACGGTAAAGCCCAATGTCTTAAAAAACAGCCCCGTCTCTACAGGCAACGACGCTCCACCGCAAACCATAGTGTTGATGTGGCCTCCAAATGTCTGGTGGACCTTCTTGAACACAATCCGCCCAATACGCTTGTTTGGCCGTATCGACATTAGCCTGTATATTGTTTTGGCGACACGGCTTTCTGAAATCTTGTTCATTATGGCCTTGTGCATCATCTCATAAAGGCGTGGCACACCAATTATTATAGAAACTTGATTCTTGCTTAACGTCTCCATCAAGTCGGCACTTTGCATCGAGGGCGACATAACCACCGTAGCGCCAATCGACAATGGCATCACCAGCGACCCCATCAAGGGCAACACGTGGTGCAACGGCAACAATATCAGCGTTTTCCTTTCTGGACGGTATATATCGACGTTTCCACAGACTTCGGCACAATTGGCACGCAGATTTTCAAACGAGAGCATAACTCCCTTTGGATTTCCTGTAGTTCCCGACGTATAGACTATGATTGCCGTTTTGGAATCAGGATAAGTACGTGTAACATAATCACTTGCAACAACAGGACTCAACTCAATGTTCTCAAAGCAAAGCAATTTAGGGAAATAGTCGAGTTTCGGGCTTGCCTCAATTATGGTGGCGCATCGCTGTTTGCTGTACAAGACCACCGACGGACGGCTGTCGTTAAGCATATAGACCAAATCGTCGACCGATGCGGTGCTGTCAATGGGGACTACTGTCTTGCCGTTGAGCCAGCCTGCATAAAAGGCGAATATCCATTCAGGCCTGTTTTCGGAATAAATGGCAATCTTGTCGCCATCGACATTTCGGAAAAGCATAGCATACTGCTGGACAAGCATTTGAAGTTCAGCATAAGAATATGAATGTTCCCTTGTAACAATGGCTGGCTTGTCGGTATATGAGTAGTCAATCATCAAAATCTATTTTGGGTCGAAAATAGACAAAAAGTATACCGAACACGTGCCAAAACGTATGTAATTTATCCAAAAATGGTCTATTTTGTTATGTTTCAATAAATATTTGGATAAACAACCATTTGTAAAATGGTTTTGACTACCTTTGCGCCTCAAAATTTAGCGAATGAGCAACTTTACAGATTTCGGCCTAAACGACAACATTATCAAGGCCATAAGCGAATTGGGATTTGAATCTCCCACTCCAATTCAGGAAAAGACAATACCTGCAATCACGACTTCAAGCACCGATTTGGTGGCATTGGCACAAACAGGAACAGGCAAAACTGCGGGATTTGGCCTGCCAATCCTGCAAATGATAGACACAAAGGCAAAAAGCGTCCAGACTCTTATTCTTTGCCCGACACGCGAACTGTGCCTCCAAATTACAAACGATATGGCACGTTTTGCCAAATACATTGACAATCTGTCGATTGTGGCCGTATATGGCGGAACCAGCATCTTCCCGCAAATAAAGCAACTACAGGCTGGCGCGCACATTGTAGTAGGCACGCCTGGCAGGGTTCTTGACGTAATAAAACGTGGCGCCCTAAAAATCAACAACATAAAGTGGCTTGTACTTGACGAGGCCGACGAAATGCTTAATATGGGCTTTCAGGAAGACCTTGACAGCATTTTGAGCACCACTCCCGACACCAAACAGACATTGCTTTTTTCTGCCACAATGCCCGACGGCGTTCGCGAAATTGCAATGAACTATATGCACGATGCCGAAGAAATTTCCGTAGGAAAAAAGAACTCTGGCGCAGAAAACGTACGCCACGAATACTATATGGTGAAGGCCGCCGACCGTTACCTCGCTCTAAAGCGCCTGGCCGACATCAATCCAAACATTTACGGCATAGTGTTCTGCCGAACCCGCTCTGAAACAAAAGAGGTTGCCGACAAACTCATTCAGGACGGATACAATGCCGATGCGCTTCACGGCGACCTATCACAGGCTCAGCGCGACTCCGTGATGAACAAATTCCGCAACAAGTCGCTTCAGTTGCTCATTGCCACCGACGTGGCCGCACGTGGCCTCGACGTCAACGAACTTACCCACGTAATCAACTACAACCTGCCGGACGACCCTGAAGTGTACATTCACCGAAGCGGACGAACTGGCCGTGCTGGAAAGTCTGGCGTGTCAATGACCATAATCCACTCACGTGAGATGCGCAAGATTAAGGAACTTGAAAAACTCGTCGGCAAGCAATTTGAGGCGAAGAAAGTGCCGAATGGCGCGGAAATATGCGAAAAGCGCCTCTATTCGGTGCTCGACAGGCTGGAACGCGTTGAAGTCAATGAGGACGACATTGCAGAATATCTGCCAATGGCTCTCAAGAAACTCTCGTGGCTCGACAAGGACGAACTCATCAAGCGCTTTGTATCTCTTGAGTTCAACAGGTTCATTGAATACTACAAGTCGGCTCAAGACCTCAACGTGACACCGTCGCAAGGTCGCGAAGAGCGCGAAAGCAAGAAACAGCGACGCTCAAGCGCCGATTACACACGTTTCCACATCAACATTGGAACAAAACGCGGAATGACCGTTCCCCGACTTTTGGGTATGATAAACGACGCCACCCACGACAAGAGCATCGATATAGGCAGAATCGACCTTCAACGCAATTTCTCGTTCTTCGAGATTGAAAACAGCGCCGTTGACAAGGTGAAGGAAGCCTTTGCCACAGTCAAATACGACAACGAACTTGTAGAACTGAACATTGCCGAAAACTCAACCGACTTCAAGGACAAACCTGCCAAACGCGAGAAGAAAAGGCACGCTGTCAGCGACGAACGTCAAGGACGCGACAAAAAAAGCGACCGTGGCGGATTCAAGATTGAAAAAAAGAAATTCAGTGGCAGGGAATTTGACGAGTCCGATTTTGACTTCGACTTCTTCAACGACAACCGCAAGAAGCGCAAAAAAGGCAAAAAGGCAGACGAAGCGCCCGATTTTGGCATCGACTTTGAATTTGAACGCAACAACAGACGGGGAAAAGACGACAGCGACCGTCCGAAACGCGAAAGGAAAGACATAGTCAAGAAAGAATCGGGCAAGAAACGCAAATTTGAGCACAAGGCCGACGAGCCAAAACGTAAAAGCAAGACGAACAAAGACAAAGGGAAAAGAAAAGGTCGCAAATAAGCGACCTTTTCTTTTATGTCTTTAGGGTGTGTTCTATAAATTCATCAATTCAAAAACCCCACGAAATCAATTTATAGAATTCTCATTTAAATAGTTGAGAGAAAATACATTGTGGCACTTACGCCTTCCAATCGCACTTACGTAAGGTGAACGTAAATGTGGTCCCCTTGCCCTCCACGCTTTCGGCATATATTTCACCGCCGTTGCGCCTGATGAACTCCTTGCAAATTATCAATCCCAAACCAGAGCCTTTCTCGTTGTTCAAGCCTGGTGTAGAAATTGGGTGGTCGACATTGAAGAGTTTTTCAAGATTTTCACGCGACATTCCTATTCCGTTGTCGCTTATCGACACCTTGACAAAATCAGGACTTGCAAGAGCCACATTGATGACAATCCTTCCGCCAACAGGTGTGTACTTTATGGCATTGCCCAACAAGTTTCGGGTAACGGCAAGTATCATATTCTTGTCAGCCAGCACAGCAAACGAGTCATCGAACTGGCGCTCTATGGTAATGTCCTTTTGGCTTAACATATGCTCATTAAGCGATATGGCGTCGTAAATAGACTCTGTGACTATGAACGACGAAGTGTTGACCTCAAGCATATCAGTCTGCGATTTAGCCCAATCGAGCAAGTTGTTAAGCAGATGATATACATTGTTGGCAGAATCGTTAATGACATTCAAGTATTTACGCACGTCGTCCGACGAATAGTTGTCATAGCACTCTGCCAATAGATTGGTCAATCCGAGAATGCCGTTGAAAGGATTCTTGAGGTCGTGGGCGAAGATGCTGAAGAATTTTGTCTTCACGTTCAATGCGTCTTCCAGGCGTTTGCGCGACTCGCTCAATTCACGGCGGGCATTTTCCAATTCGGTGACATCAACTATAAGTATGCAAGTCAGTTTCCCGTATCCGCCGTCATCGTCAAGCGTACTGTAATGGCAAATCACATCGTGCTCGTTTCCGTCGGCAAAGCGCATCTTGCCCACATTCGCATTCTCCGACTGGTTTCTGGTTTCAATAACAAGACCTATATTCGACTCTTTTATTATGTCATCAAGTTTAAACCCAATCAGTTCCTTGCGTGACAATCCGCTTGCCAGTTCAAATTCATCGTTACAGCCTACCACAACCGAATTTTCGTCCATATACATAAATGGCGTAGGCATTGTGCTTATCAACTTGTCCAGGAACTCGTAACGGTGACGTGCCATATTGTTTGCCACCTCAAGTTGCTCCTTCTTGATATTGATTTCGGCATTGGCTCTCTTCAACAGGACATTTGTCTTGCGCACGTGAATTAGAATCAGCACCACAAACACAGTCACAATGGCAACTACGAGCAAGAATGTCAAAAGAGTGCGACGACGAGACTCTTGCTGTTCATTTTCAGCCATTTGCGTCTTACGTTCGTTGCGTGTCTGACGCTCTACATTGATAATGTCCTCCTTGACATTCAATTGCTGAACTAATGAATTATATGTCTGTTCGTGCTCTTCGGCTAAAATGTTCTGCGAAATTTGGAAAGCCTTTTCCAAATATTTGTTTGACAGCCTGTAATCGCCATTATCGCTGTAAAATTTCGATATACCCTTGTAAATGTCATTTTGAAGTGCAAGCGACACGCCATTATTGCAAAGATTGACAACCTTGTTGTAACAATTTGTGGCCTCCCGCACATTGCCCATAGAGGCGTATGTGTTTCCAAGTCCGAACAAGGCACCTGCCTCTTCCTGCGATTTCCCTTGTTGATGATACAAGGAAATACTCTTCTTTATATATTTGATAGACAGTTCCTTTTGCCCCAACATTTCATATACTTCAGAAGTTGACGAATACAACATTGCAGAGTCTTTGGGGCAACGTGGGTCGTTGACGTCTTCAGAATCCAGCGCCTTGATGAAATAAGCCAAAGCCTCATTGTAATCGTGGTTGGCGACATAAACACAGGCGACATTGTAATACAAGAGCCATACAAATGCCTTTTCATTAGTTTGAATGCTGTATTTCAATGCCTTGAAAAAATAATCGAGAGCGGTGTCTTGCTTGTCAAGCATTTTATACGACAGACCTAAATTACTATATATGTCTATCAATCCTTTATAATTCTTGCACAGAAGTGTCAATCTTTCAGCCTCTTCAAAATATTCAATCGACTTTGATGCGTCACCAACCATACCATAGCAATAACCTGCATTCAGCACATCACTAATCATAATTGCAGTGTCGCCAACCAACCTTGAGGCCTCCAAAGACTTCAAGATGCACACCATAGCCATTTCGTAGTTGCTGTTATCCAGAAACGTAGGAACCGCTTTGAAATATAATTCGCAGACTTTCTTGTTGTTTGACGATTGGTCGATGAACTGTTCGTTTGCCACAATCAACTTCATTGTCAAATCGTAGCATCTATGACTGTCAAGTTGCTCCAACAATTTGATAATAACCGACAACGCCTTTTCTTCAAGACGATGCTTTTCACATAGATTCAAGGCTGTGTTAATGTATTCTTCAGTCTTTTCATTGTCAACGTCCATATAGTTGACCGCCAACTGAACATACATATCTATTTGCTGGATTTTGTTGGTTGATATGGTGGCCTCGTACAGCAGGCTGTCGTTGTTTACAGCAAATGCAGTGACATTTGACAACAACAATGCCAATGAAAACAATAATGAGCCAACTCTTCTTTTCAACTTCAGCATAACGACACAAAAATAAAAAACAAGACGTTATTCTGATACAAATTTTACCAACATTAACTCAACAAACATATTGAAAATGCCACAAATAAACACTGCGGACCATTCATCTTCTATCCTTTTCCCACACTTCCAAATCCTTTATATCAGAACCGTCGATTGCGAACCTCAACATTGTGCGCTTTGGCTGAAACCCGTACTTGCCCGATGCTCCTGGATTCAAATGAAGGCAATCAAAATTCTTGTCGTACATTACCTTGAGAATGTGAGAATGTCCGCAAACGAAAATCTTCGGCCTTTCAGCCTTGATAAGCGCCATTGCCTTTGGTTCGTACTTTCCTGGATAACCGCCAATGTGCATCATTGCCACTTTAACCTGCTCCACCATAAAGACCTGCGTTTCAGGCACACAACGGCGTACAACAGCATCGTCGATATTGCCGTACACAGCAACAACGGGCTTGAATTTTTGCAAATCGTCCAACAAGCCAACATTTCCTATGTCGCCTGCGTGCCAAACCTGGTCGACAGACTGAAGAAAATCACGCATATCATCGTCGAAATGCGAGTGTGTATCCGATAACAAGCCAATCCTAACCACCTGTTTTTTTTGTCAAAAATAGCATTTTGAAAATCATCGAATCAAATAGTTGCAACTTTTACTTATTTTGCCTCAAAATATAATACGATGCATATTTTCTACACACCACAAGTAAATCAAGGCCAATGCACCTTGTCGGAAGAAGAATCGAAGCACTGCGTGAAGGTGTTGCGCCTTGCAAAAGGCGACGAGGTGACGCTTATTGACGGCGTTGGTGGATACTACCTTGCCGAGATAGACGACCCCAACCCCAAAAGATGCACAATATCAGTCAAGCAGAAGACTGAAAATTACGGGCAAAGGCCATATTCCATACACGTTGCCATAGCCCCTACAAAGAACCTCGACCGCATAGAGTGGTTTCTTGAAAAGGCTGTGGAAATGGGAATCGACGAGGTGACGCCACTCATCTGCCAACACTCTGAACGGCGAAACGTAAATTCAGACAGACTCGAGAAAATCATTCTTTCGGCAATGAAACAGTCAATCAAGGCATTCAAGCCCACGCTCAACGATGCCACGCAATTCAACACTTTCGTGAAAGCCAACCGCAAAGGCAAGAAACTGATTGCACATTGCATTGAATCAGACAAGGTCTCGCTCAAAAGTATGGTTGACAACGAAGCAGATTACACCATATTGATTGGTCCCGAAGGCGATTTTTCACAAGAAGAAGTCGATTTGGCCGTACAAAACGGCTATATATGCGTCCATTTGGGCCCTTGCCGACTACGCACCGAAACCGCTGGCGTTGTAGCCTGCCATACGGTAAACTTGATGAAAGAGTAAATTTATGTAGGATTTTCAATTCAGAATTCACAATTCAACTTTCAACGATTCAACTTTCAACGATTCAACCTTAAACTTTAAACTTTACGCAATGAAACGACTGACAACCATAGCCATTCTAACATTAGTTGCGAACGTTGCATTAGCGCAGTCGGCAAGCATCGCCCTGCTCAAGTACAATGGCGGGGGCGACTGGTATGCC
>CALABN010000014.1 GCA_937885735.1 uncultured Bacteroidota bacterium
CACCCTCGCCGAATTTGGGCGGGCCCACGCACTCGGGTTTTGCAAACCCGTTGGGTTATTGGCTTTTTGCGGTATGGTGGTGTGTGGGGGCATTTTTTTGCTTTAAACAATAAAGGTAGAATCTTTTGTGCTGAATGTGATGCTGTATTTATTATAAGTTAACAAACATATTGTTGCATGATGTTATAGGCCACATACGAATTTTCCACTAGCACAAACGCTGTAGTTAGGATTATGCGTAACAGCAATATGTGAATGGTATGTTTCAAAATAATATTTTACTTAAACGGATTAAAATTTTTATCACCAAAGACTTGCTCGCGTTTCTCATCGGTAGCAAAGATTAAGAGATACATGTAACGCAAAAGCAACATGGCGCAGATTGCGCCTATCGTTGCAAATATAGCAAAGGGCATCGGACCACGACGATAATACTCTAATGGGTGTGGGTCATGATAAGAATAGCTACCATCTGTAAGTTTAAGAGAACGAACTTTTTTTTGTTCTTCATTACAAATCGCATAATAAATAGAATGTGACCTATTATCTTCTATATAAGTTAGGCTCGCCATTCTCCCAACTAATTTATTATTCAAAACATTTAATGATATTTTTTCTATTTCGTCTTCATCGTATTTATAATCGTAACCATTTAGTTTTAACAAATAGTTTATCGATTTTGTATGTCCTCGCCAACCAACAATAGTTTTTGAATCTCTTTTTACCCAACTGATTTTACCTTCCACACAAAATTCTTTTGGTATATATGGATAAGAAATCTCTGCCAAAATAAAACATGAAAAAGCAATAAAACCATACATATATATTTTCAAACGAACTTTATCAGTACACAACATTTTCATAATTGATAATAGAATTTAAAAGTGTTATTGTTGATTTTATATCATTCACCAAATTCTTGTCAATACCCTTATTATCAGAGCAATAGATATCAACATTATTTAGGCCATCAAGTAATAGTCCATATTTATCTTTGCTTATTAAATCATTCAATGTTAATGAAGACGTAAGTCCTTGATATACTTTATAGTAATTCTTCCATGTAGTATTAAATTCATCGAATTTTTCCTTCCCATATTTATTAAGCAAATACTCTTGCACATCATCCATATTGATAATCTTATCAACACTTGACAGTGAGAAATCGACCAGTTGCATTAAGTCGGCAACTGTAAGGGCTTTGATGCCGCCTTGCAGTACTTTTATGGTCTTAATCGCTGCTACACAATAGAGTGCATTATCAAGTATATCTGCCTTAAATTCAGAAAGTTTTGCATTGAGCATATATGCATGAAAGAACACGGGCATATTTACCGTTGTGCCTGCTTGGAACCCAAGCACATCGGTATCGAAATGAACTAGAATTATATCGGACGGCAATAGCTGAGTGCGGCCTTGCGTTTGCAACAACCATCGTTCTACTTTTGGAATGTATCTATAAGTCTGACACCAAACATTATATTTACCATCGATTAGTGGCACATCATCGCCCTTCAGTTCCGACTGCCATTCTCTATAATAGCAATTTGGGCTAATGCTAATATTACCAACTGATATTGGCTGTATGTAACCTCGCTCTAAATCAGCACCATACGCTTTAACATAAAGGTCAACCATCACTTTAATGAACTCAGAATAATTGGCTTGTCCATTAAAGTTATCGATTGCATGCGACAATGTTTCGTACAATTCTGATTTGTTTTTGAAAAGATATTCTAATGCTTTACGGGCATCATATTCGTTTGCAAGCGACACCCGTAACAAATTGATTATCATATCTTCATAATTCTCACCAACTATAAATTTTTCACTCAATGCGGTAATGAGCGCATTTCGCTCATTGATATTGAGCGATTCGTAAACGCAATATGAGTTATTGTACAATGCGTCAATGGCTTCTGAGGTTTTGCCTTGTTGAATCAAATTACTAATTATCTCACGTTGTGCGTCAAAATTATTATTATTCAAGTATTTTTCAAAATTCAAATCATCTATCTCATTTACAAGGAAATAAAACTCACCAAAGTCGTATTTTACTTTCGTATTGTTATATGTTGTTTTGGTGTATGGCAATTTGATTTCGTAGGTTTGGTATCGTTTATGTGTGTCGCCGAAATAACACTCTGCGTAACAATTAGTTAATGAATGTTTCGCATTCACATACGTGTAAGGCGAATTCATAACAACCATCGTGCGTTTTGTTGCTATGCAACAACGCAATTTTTCAATAATTTCAGTTATAAGTTCCGTCTTGTCGATTTTTATCTCCCCCTCCTCATCATCGCCTCTGAAAACCACAAACTCAGGGTTGTGGATATAGTCCCACTGGTATTTGTAGAGGTCGGTGGAGGTGGCGTTGTTTGAATAGTCCATAAGGTTGGTGGTGGCGCCTTGGGATGCAACGTACTTGTTCTCGGTGCTGAAGGTGTGCCACAGGTGGAAGGCGCCGTGGCCCAGCTCGTGGGCTATGGCGCGGCTTATCTGCTCCTCGGTGTGGCTCGCCTTGGTGAAGATGAAGCCATACTGGCTGTTTACGGGCATGTAGCTCTCATCTTCTTTTGCTTGACCAAAAGAAGCAAAACTTAAGCCCAAATCATTGCGCTCCCCGCCCATTGTGTATTTAAGCATTTGCCTGTGGCGACTTTGGGTTTATCATCATTAGTTCAACCTTATTACCGTCGGGGTCATGTATCCATGCCTGGCAATTCATATCGGCTGCAACTTTGGGTTCCTGGTCAATTTGCACGCCAATGGCACGCAGACGCTCCACATCGGCTGTCAGATTGTCTGTCTCAAGGCAAAGGTGGTTGAACCCACGCGAGTTCCAGCCAATATTCGGGTTTTCGCCTTCACCGTTCGGAATCAGTTCCAGATACACGCCGTCGGCTATGCGCACGTAGTGCAGCCATGGTTCACCCGCATCGTTGTCCTGTATGCCAACGAGTTTCATTCCCAACTTGTTGCAATAGAAGTCGAGCGATGCGTCAATGTCCTTGCACACAAAGCAGGCGTGTCCGATGCCCAAATATCCATTGCGTCCAAATTGGTACGGCGCCTCGTTGCTCTGCATCTGCACCGATGCTGGCGTGTATTCCTGCAGTTCAATGCCGTTTCCGTCGGGGTCGAAGAGCCACAGGTTCTTGCATCCGCTCTTTTCAATTTCTGGTTCGGGCGATTTTATGAAACCCTTCTCGTAAATCTCCTGAAGCGTCTTGCGGATATCGCCCACCGTAACGCACAAGTGGTTGTAGCCCGTCTTTTTGAAGTCGAAGGCATAGTCGCGGTCGTTCAGCCCGTCGTAGAAAAGTTCAAGGAAATGTCCATTGCATACCTTTACATACACAATCCATGGGTCGCCATTATCCTTATGCAACTCAAAGACCTTCTTCCACCCGAAAACACGCTCAAAGTATTCAACCGTCTTGTCCATATCCAATGGATTCAAGGCTATGTGTGCAATATCCTTAATCATAGTAAAAATGTTAAATGTTGTTTCTATTCCGCGCCTTGACATTCTCCTGCCTCAACGCCGTAAACCTTCAAATATAACAAATATCAGTCTGCTCCGCAAAACTCTGTTTTTAGGAAGAATTCTTGAAAAAAACGCACAAAAAAACACAAAATACACCCTATCAATAACCAATCTTTAATTTACTGATATTAAAATCAATACAAAAATCCGTTACGAAGTTTTGTGGCATTCCGTTACGAAGTTTTGTGGTGTTTTGGTACGAAGTTTTGCGGTAAATAAATTAGTGTCAATTTATGGCTTGAGACATGCCAACGGAACGACATGGACGCCATCTTTTCTAGTATAACCATATTGACCGCCAGTCAGTATTATTTTCAGGTCAGGCTCCCGAATTGGCATTTGACTTTCATCCAAATTATGTTCTGCAATCAACTTATGCAATTGAATAAGGTGATTCGCACCTTCTTCAATTTCCCGACTTCCTAGTTTACACTCAATAAGCGCATAGCGACCATCACCAAGATGCAAGACAACATCCGCCTCCAATCCATAGCGGTCACGATAATACCCTACATTTGAGTAGAAGTCATACGAATAGGCTTTCAAGTCGCGAATGCACATTTGCTCAAAGATGAAACCAAAAGTCTTCATTTGCATCTGAAGCGATTCGGGAGTAAGTCCCATCAAGGCAACTGCCACAGAAGGGTCGCAGAAAGAACGTTTAGGACTGCTTTGTATAGCCGTCTTACTACGTATTGCTGGACACCATGCATCAACATCCTGTATTACAAACAGTTTTTCCATTGCCGTCACATAGTCGTCAAACGTTGAACGGGAGCATTCAAACTTGTCGCCAGCCGTCACATCCGCCAACAACGACGTTGATTTAACTACAGTGGATATATT
>CALABN010000015.1 GCA_937885735.1 uncultured Bacteroidota bacterium
TATGCTTTGGTTTTATAAGAACGGACAGCTAATTGGTTATTCAAACGGCAAAGCAGTATTAAGAATAGCGTGGCTGAGGTCGAACTCTGCGAAAGTAACATCGCCGCTGTTATTTTCGATTCTTGTGAGGTTGAGAAGGTCGTTTACAAGAAGGCCCAGACGCTTTCGGGCGTTGTCTATGCGGAAGATCTTGCCGGAAACAGATCGTCCAAGACCTTCAAGGTCAGCACAACCCTTTGCAATAGCGATTGGGCCAGTACCACCACTCAAGGCCTGGATATAGACTGTCGGAAGTTTGCCCATTTGGCGCAACCATTCGAACACCATTGTCTTCTTGCCCTCGACACGCATTGGGTCAGTGTTGCCACCAGAAATCATCACGCCATATTTAGCAGAATAGTCGGCAGCCACCTTCTTTGCCAAGGCATAGTCGCCTTTTACGCGGAACAGTCCTTGTCCGTAACTGTTGATTTCAGCCTCGTTGATTTTCAGCGTCTCTTCAGGAACAAATACACCAAGGTTGATGCCTGCCTCTGCGAAATAATGGGCAAATGCAGTTGCAATGTTGCCAGTACTTGCCACACAGTAATCCTTCACCCCGTTCTCCTTCAACACACTTGCAGTTACAGCGCCAGCCACATCCTTGAATGTGCCAGTGCCTTGATTCAGGTCGTTGCGGTAAGCACGGACGGTTATGTCAAGGTTGTAATATTTTTTAGCGAATTTCTCCATAAACTCCCAACGGTCCACAGGAATGGCACCTTCAGTATGGCTTATGGCATTTTTCTTGTCGCATAGAGGCAAGAAATCGAAATAGTGCCAAACGTTGTCAACGTGCTCCTTTGTCTCGATAAGTTTTTTAAGTTCCTTATAGTCACGGTGATATTTTACATCAACGTAAGTTCCTCCACAATGTGGGCACTTTTGGTTGTTGCCAAACCATTCAGCAAAACCGGGAATGTCGGCACCGCACTTACGGCAGTGCAAATGAAATTTTGTTTCCATAATTATGGTCAGTTATTGATTATTATTGTCTTTACGTTTTTTGCATAGCGCCTTGATTTCGGCAGGAATGCGGTATTTAGGCACAATATTAAGAAAATGGTCGCACAATTCAGGGTTTGAGTTGAACGCTTTACGGAAATCCCTTACACAAGATTCGATATCGCCGATAAGCATAAGCAGAGCCGAACGGACAAACAGAATGATGCTGTCGTCGGGCAGGCACTCGAGCGCCTCGTTCATTTTTGCCTCCGCCTCCTCAACCATATCAAGTGTCAGATACGACAAAGCCAGGCACTCCCACGAGCCTGCATCGAACTTGTTGAGTTCCACGTTTTTCTCGTATGCCTTAATTGCGTTTTCATAATCATCGACAGTGGTGTACAGGCGTCCCAAATGGAACCACGCCACATCGTACTCACTGTCAATGGCTATCACTTTCTTCAGCGTCTCAATTGCCTTGTCGTTCTCCTCTCTTGAACTGAAAATCATAGCCTTGCCAAACCACGCATCGGCGTAATCGCCAAAGGCCTTCAGAATGTTGTCGAAACAACGTTCAGCCTCATCTATCTGATTCAGATGAAAATAGCATTCACCGATGTAACTTTGCGCCGAAACGCTGTTTGGATAAGTCTCCAGATACTCCTTGTAGCACTCAAGGCCCTTGTCGTAGTAGCCGGCATTGCAACAGGTGTTGCCCTTGTTGAATATGGCATCGTAGAACGACGGGTATAGCGCTATGGCGTAATTGTAAGCCTCAATGGCCTTGTCAAAATCGCCTATCTTGTTGTATGCTATGCCGATATTGTACCACGCATTTTCAGAGAAAGGGTCGACGTCGATAGCCTTGTTATAAGCGTCAAGGCTTTTTTCTATCTCGCCCAAATTTTCAAAGCACACTCCTATCTTGAAAAGGAAATCGATATTGTCAGGGAACTCCTTTATGGCTGTCTTGTAGATATTTAGTGCTGGCTCAAACAGTTGGGCGTTTTCGAGCATCTCACCTATTCCCATAAATATATCCTCACGCTCTTCAGGGTCGACATCGAGGCTCAAGTCGAGGGCCTTGCGGAAACATTCGACAAATGTCTCCTCATCTCCCGACAACTGAAGCAGTGCCGATGCCTTTGTCAAATAAAACTCGTAATTATCTGACAACAAGGGCTCTAATGGAAGGATTGCCTTCAGCCCTATTTTAGCCTTGCCTTGATGCACGTTAATCTGCGCACGTTTAAGAACCAGTTCGGGTGTGTTGCCGTGAACCTTAAGTCCTGTCTCGCAAGCCTCAATGGCCTTGTTCTGCATATCGTTCTGCATATAGTAGTCCACAATCATAAGGTACTCGTCAACGTCGAAATAGGTTGTAACGCCGTTTTTCTTCATTGCCTCGTAACGCCTGACGTTGGAAGCCATTTCCTTGTCTTCGTATAAATCGCCTGTCTCTCGCATATTTAATATTTATGCAACTAAAATATTACTAATGTACGAGACAAATGGAAACCGCCAGTGCTTGCAATTAACACGTTAATAACAAGATTACATCTTGATTGTCAACATATTGGCATTGGCATTAACAATGACCGCAAAAAAATGGCAACTGCGAACGGGCCTGCTTGTCGCGGGCCTGTTCGCAGTCGCATTTTTTATTCGTTGTTTACGATTTGAGAATGTCTCTCACAATCGTATAACTTATTCTTTTACTGTTATTTTGCCGTATTGAGTATGGATTTTTATCTTCTTTGAGTCGGCAGGTTTTCCAAACTCTCCTTTCATTGATTGCGACGTTGTTACCGACTCAAAATGGCTGTTGTTGAGTTTTGGGCAGTCAATGTCGCCATACTTCGAAAACAAATCGACAGAATAAGAAGGCACACCAGATACTCCCAAATGGACATCGGCATAACGTGTTGAAATGTCGATATCGGAAAAATCAGGAGCCAGAGACCCAACCGTCAGCGAGCCATACGACAGTTCGAGGTGAGCCAGAGTCACAACCTTGCCCACATCTATGCGCGAGTAGCGCGACGACAGGTCAGCCTTTTCCACATTCTTGACGTTGACATTGTCGTAACTCGATTCAACGGCAATCGACATTACGCCGTCAATTGTGTAGTTTGAATACTTGCTCGACACCGCCAAAGCCTTGCCTTTGTAGATTGAAATGTCGGAATAGGCCAGGTTGATGCCACCAACGGACATCTCGCCAATCGACGAGCCATTGCTGTAGGCCAAATCGATGACGGGGAAACTGTTGGTCTGGTCGTCCAGCCTGTCAATCTTGAGTGTTCCGTAACTAACCTTGATTGAAGTCTTGCCCAACAATTCGCCGATTGTGACATTTCCGTACTTGTTCATAAGATTGAGGTCCAAATATGAAGGCATCGTGACGACATAATTCAACTCAAAGTCGCTTGACTTGAGGCTTGAAGGAATTTCAGACTTTGCCAAAACCTTGTTGCCAGACATTTCAATGGACACTTGTATTTTAGAGCAAATCTTTTCCGACTCGCTTGCCAAACGCGCCTTTCCAACTATATACGCATCAATTGTAATGTGATTGTCAGAGGTGTTCTCTATTGTGATATTGCCATTGCGGTTCAATATCTCGAAAGTACATTCCTTGTTGACATCAAACTCTTCGTGCACGTTTGTGGTGAAGTCTGACGATGCAAAAACCGATATTGGTAGCAAAACGCTTGCTACGACAATTAAACTATAAATCAACCTTTTCATTTTGTTGCTCATTTAATTGTTTGATATTATTTAAGTTCGTTATTATCTGATTCATAACATTAATCTTGATTTGGTAGTGATTCACCAAAGCATCGATAAGTACAGGATTGTCGGGATCGGCCTTCAGTTCCTTCTGGAGATTGACGAACAATTCGTCCATTTCCGACAATTCCTTCAGCAGTTCCTTTTTTTGCTCTTCGTCCATATTCTCAGAAGCGCGAATCTGGTCGAGCCTGTTATCGACAAGGCTTACATAGTAGTTTTGGGCCTGTTCGTATTCGGGATTGGTCTTCGACTTGACGTACTTTGAAGTTCGCTGCACGAAGTCGCGGGCCACGCTGGCATCGACATCGGCCACCTTCGACTCGATGATGCGCGCGCTGTTATCGACCCAGCAGTCGACCACGACAGAACCGACAGTGATTGAGACGACAAGCATTGCCGCAATTTTCAGTATATAGTTAGTCCTCCATCTACGGCGTTGATTCTGTTCCATTTCAAGCCTTTGCTGGAATCGTTCGAAATGGCCGAAATCAGGTTCGTCGACATCAAACAAGTCGCGATTTTGTTCGATAAACGATTTTAATTCATCCATAATCCAACATTTTTTTGTTCAAGCATTTCCTGCAGTTTCTTTTTTGCTCTCGAGTAGCCGGTGCGCACAGCGGCGTTGCTTATGCCCAATATCTGGCTAATCTCCTCGTGGTCGTAGCCTTCAATCAGGTACAGAGTCAACAATACTCGATAGTTTTCAGGCAAAGCAGCGATTGCCGATTTAACTTGTTCAACTTTCAGATCGACCTCATCGCCATTGTAATGGTCATCATCGATGACAGTGCGGCCTTCCTCAAGCGGGTCGAGGTCGAGCGATTTTTTCTTCAATACGTCGAGCGAGCGGTTAACCACGATGCGCTTCAGCCACGAGCCGAAACTCACCTCGCCGCGGAAAGAGTCTATGTTACGGAATGCTGACAGGAACGATTCCTGCATCACATCCTCGGCCTCCATCGGGTCTTTCACAAATCGCAGACAGGTGTTGTACATCGCCTTGTAGTACAATTTGTAAATCTCGAATTGGGCCTTGCTGCTCCCTTTCCGGCATTCGTCAATCAATTGACTGTGAATATCTACGTACTTCGATTCCAAAATCCTTACGTTTTACAACAACAAAGACGCTACGTTTTTTCAAATGTAACACTGTAGGGGAATTTTTTTAGGATTTTATGACATAAGTTGGAATAATTTAAGCGAAGCAATAGACAAGTCACTGTTTTTCAGGTTGGTAATATGCATCATCATACAAAAAAAACGGTCTGCGGCATAAACCACTTCGTTTCGGATACAAGCCATATAAAGAATAAGCGTCGAACCGCCTAATAGTGACGTATACACCTAGATACCAAACGAAAAAACACCTTTTTTTTGTAAAAACTTCAAAAAAAATCACGGTTTTGTGTAATATTTCGCAAGTAACGTTGTCTAAAAGGCAGAATGATTCAAACAGCGAACACCGAA
This sequence comes from uncultured Bacteroidota bacterium, assembly GCA_937885735.1. The sequence continues at coordinate 5,251 of CALABN010000015.1, forward strand.
GAACAAAGGCACATCAGCGCGATAGCCGATTTGCTGGATGCGGGTGACCGTAAGGCCGCTGCGTCAGAATACGCTTACTTTGTGAAACGGTACTCGCAAAAGGTTCTTGATTTTACGATGCATATGGTGAGCAACCGAGCCGATGCCGAAGAGTTGGCACAAAACGCTTTCGTCAAGGCATTCAACAAATTCGAGACATTCGAAGGTCGGGCGTCGTTTCTAACGTGGGTGAGCCGAATCGCCTACAACGAATCGATTAACCACCTGAAACGCCGTAAGATATGCTTGATTGACATTGATGACACCCAAATTGCCGAAAGCCAGATAGACGAAGATCTATCGACTGGACGCGACGAACGCATAAGGTTGATGAAAGACGCAATAGAGTGTCTACAGCCCGACGAGCGGATGCTGGTGCAGCTCTATTATTACGAAGACAAGCCCCTTCAAGAAATTGCCTTCATAATGGACGCCGAGCCCAATGCATTGGCAGTCAAACTTCACCGAATTAGAAAGAAATTATTGGCAATAATAAAACAAAAAGAAAATGAACAAGTTGAACGATAACGACATACGCGAAGCCTTGAGCCGAAGCGAAGCGGAAAAAACAGCACCCGAAGTGCCCGATGACTTTCTCGCCAGCATTATGGACAAGATTGAAGCCGAGTCCAAAAACAAAACCGTGAAACTATGGCGCTGGGTTGCCGCAGCGGCCTGCATCGCGCTTGTGGCCGGAATTGGAAGCGCAATTCTGCTTACCGACAATACTGCTCAAAAATCGGTTTTAGTAGCCGAGATAACAACCGAAGAAATTGTTGAATGTCAGCCAATTGTCACAAAAACCGACACTATGGCAGAACCAATTACGGTTCCCGAACCGAAAGCAGAAAATCCAAAAGCGGAACCAGTGGCAAAGCCAAAGCCGAAAACCGAACCTCAGCCAGCACCTAATCCGAATCTGAGAATGGAACGGCCTCACTACGCAGAAAGCAAGCCGGCAAACGTGGCCGACGACAGTGTGTCAACTGGCAATGTCGCCATTCAAGATGCCATCGACAACAATTATGCTGAAAACAAGCCTGAAAACAACCATAAATATCTTGACCCGGCACTAATGGATGAATTTATATTGAAAATGGCTGAATATCAAGGCGTAAGCAAGATAAAATCAGAATGTTCGGCCACAAGTGACGCCGATTTTGTCGAGTCTTTCTATGTATTCCCTATCAAAGAAGATTATGATGTTCTCGGACGCTTTTTGCTGATGGCCAGCAACTATTCAAACACCGCACCGGGCTACATATTCAACAACTCTGAACAGCAGGTATTCTTCACTATTGATGATGAGCAAAACGGACTGAACTATCTTTGGATAGCCGAGCAGATAGGCAGTTCCCAAATAATGATCTACAGCACCCACGCACCAATTAATATTGAATATGAATCTGACTGCTATATGCAGTTTCACAATAACTTGACGATCGCCAATCTCAATACATATTATTAATTTAAAACATTATCAAAATGAAAAAAAGAATCATAGCCATAGCCATAAGCATAATGGCAGTATCTTATGCCATCGTAGAGGCTCAATCAGACGTGACATACGAACCGACGACAAGGACGAGCAAGTTTTTTGCCGACGTTGAGACTCAACCAAGAAACCAAACTATTCTTTACAAAAGCAGATGTTGTATGACGGTCAGCCCGCCACCAGTTACTACTTCTTATACCGATGAAGAAAACAATGAATACGCAATGACATCCGTTAGATGGCCATACACCGAAAACAGCTGGATTAAAGACACTTGCTGGGTTAAAGCACCTGTCATCAGCAGTGATTACTACGACTCTTTGTTCCCTGGTATGCGAGATGCAACTATCAATAACCAAAATGCTAACTTGGTTGTTATCAATTGGATGTTGGCTATTGAAAACGACGAAACCGTGTTGCATTGTTACTTCACAATGCCGGCCGACGAAGTAACCAACCTTTTCCTGGCAATGAAGGAGACAGCCATTGTCGATTTGGAGACGGGTGTTAATTATCGAATCAGACGAACTGAGCCCGAATGTATGAGGAAGCACTTTGGCGTAAAAGCTAAAAAGGGCGATGTCCTCGATTTAAAAATTTATTTTCCAAAACTTCCTGAAACTACCGAACGTGTGTCAATATATACTGTTCCAATATGGTCGTTGCGGGGTGGAGTCGAGTACGTTTTAACACGAGAAAATAAAGCCGAAAAAGAGTACGATGATGTTCCGCAAATCAAATCACCAACATTTATAAGTAAAGGCCAAAAATATGATAGTGACAACTGGGATACTTGGCAACGCTACAAAGACGTGCACCTTATAAAACCTGTCAACGAAGGTACTATGGCTATTTGGAACACGCCCGAGGCAACCTATATTGCTATTGCCCACGAACAAAACTCAATGAGCGAATACTACTCTGTAAGATCTGGAACAATGCTTATCGACAATCGCGGCAACCAATACAAACTCAAACGGTTTGGTGGCGGTAATCTGCCTATGGATGAATTATTTTGGGTAGACGGATATTCAGGTGATTTTCTTACGTTTCTAATGGAATTTGAGCCTATGCCACCTTCGGTCACATCCTTCTCGTACGTTGTGCCTGACCTTGAAAATTTTTACGTGAAGTTTACAGATCCCAGAGGCGGGGTTCGTGCCAACCTGAATGTCAGCGAACTTCGCAAAAACCAATCATTATTTGAATACAATCCACGGGTTATTAAAGAATAGTCGCATTAACAAACCTAAACCATTCATTTGGGAAGGCGTACCACTTGGTACGCCTTTGTTGTTTTTACGGGAGAAATTGACATCTGCTTATAATATTTCGGACACATTCGATGTGTCCCTACGTAAATGATTACGGCACGTTCCATAGCGGACACATTCGATGTGTCCCTACAATTTTTTGCACGAATGTTTTCGGAAACATTCAATTACATATTTCGGTACGCCACGTCTATACAATTGAGAATTGATAAATCCAATTGTCATTTTGTATAGACGCGATTGTGAGGTGGACCCCATTTTTGCGTCTCTACAAGCAACCAACAACCACCTTAGCAGCCTCTGCGCCAACTTTTACTATGTAAATGCCTTGTCGCGGCATTGCCACCTCAATGTGGT
>CALABN010000016.1 GCA_937885735.1 uncultured Bacteroidota bacterium
TGCTTACGGTCTGCTTGCCCCAAGGGTCGTATGTGGCGCTGAACTTCAGGTTGCCGCTGGCATCGTATATCTTGCAGATGCTGCCGAGGTGGTCGGTCTCAACGTAGTACGGAGTCATGGCGCCAGAGCCTTGCTTCACGTATAAGGCAACTAGTCCGTCGGGACTGCTTACGTAGTGGTAGGTGCTCACGGTGCCGTTAACGGTGCGTTGCTCGTAGTTGTCGGCGTAAAGGGTTGTGGTTGTGTTGGAACCATTTACAAGCACAGTCTTGCAGCGTTGGCGTGTAGGACCGTAGGTTATGGTAAGCGAGTAAGTGCCAAGTGTAACTTTCGATACCTTGTTGAAGGCGTTGTAGGTGACGTTTGCGGTTCCGCTAACCAATCCGGTGGTGTTGGCAACCTGTGTAACAGCGTGTTTCTTTGAACTGTCGTAGGTGTAGTCACCTAAACCCGTCTTATTGCGAATGTTGCCTGTGAGACGGTACGTTGTGCCTGTAGTAAGTCGGTCGAATTGGTCGTAGGTGAAGTTTTCTGTGCCGTTCATTCCTGTGCGGCTCTTGAGGTTGCCTGTGGCACCGTCAAACGAATAACTGAAATAGTGAAGTGTTGATCCGCTTTTTGAAACAGATGTGCCAGTAAGCAAGCCTGTTGAAGTGTAACTCTTTGACAATACCAATGGAGTCGCACCCAAATAGGCCGAACGGCTAATTCCGTTGTAAGCAGACAATTCCCACACGCGGGTTGTGCCCATCTTGATGCAAGATAGGTTGCCGTATGAGTCGTATGTGTAGTTTTCAGTCATGCCGTCAGGAAATGTCTTAGATGCCAATTGTCCATTTGAATTGTAAGTATAAGTAAAATTCAGAGTGGTTCCGTCAATGGTGTATGATTTTTTTGTCAGGCGGTCGTAGCTGTCGTAGGTATATGCTATCGACTGGCTGCCAGTAGCTTCTTTTGTCAGACGCATCTTGCTGTCGTAGGTGTAGCTTGTGGTTATGCCGCCACAAGTTGAAGAAGCAATCAATCCAGAGGCGTTGTATGTGTTGGTGGTTACATTCCCTTTGGCATCGGTCTGTTTTGTCACACGTCCAAGGGCATCGTATTCGTACGTGGTCTTGCCTGCATCAACATCGGTCAGCGAGGTCTGCAAGCCTGCCGAATTGTAGGTCATAGTGGCAACATCAAATGTTTGAGAATCCTGATCACTGTATTTTATGGATGTCGGCTGTCCGTTGGAACCATATTTGTAAGTTACGGATGTGGCGCCGTTTTCGCTTGAATATGTGACATTTCCCCAAGAATCATAATTCTGGTAGCCCAAACGTCCTCCGTAAGAGTAGGATTTGTTCCGTTTGCTGTAGGTGTATGTCACGGTTTTCCCTGTGCCGTAAGCGGCTTTTGTCAGTTGTCCCAAATTGTTGTAGGTATAACTGTCTGACAGGCTTATTGAGCCGACCTTGCTGGTAGATACTGATAATTTGCCGCTTTTCACATCATACGAAGTGGCACTGGAAATGCTCACGCCTTTTTCGCCTGTAGTCGATGACGATACTTCGCGGTCCAAGTCGTCGTAATAAGTGGTTACAGAGGCCTGCCCGGTAGTGCTGGTTGTAACATAGTAGCGTTTGTATTGTGCGGTACCCCAACCACGGGTTATGGTTGTTGAAGCCCCGCCGGGATAAGTGGTTTTGGTGAGGTTGCCTATTGCGTCATAAGTATAAGATGTCGTTAGCATTGAACCACTAACCCCTTCTGATTTTGACGTAAGTCTGCCTAAAGTATTGTAATTGTAGTTCGCAATTAGTGAGTTTGCCGAAGATTTCTCGCTTGCCACAAATCGGTGCGTGCCATCATAGGTGTAAGTTGTTGTTGCAGATGTTACTCCGGAACCAGAAATGTTGTGGGTCAGCATGTTGCCGTAGGAGTCATAGGTGTAGGTGTGTGTCAACGGCGTAGTACTTGCATTGTCCACTTTTTTGGTAATGTCGCCAGTGGTTGAATTGTATGTCATTGTCGTTTTTTGTGAGAATGCAGAGGCATCATCACTGTGTTTTTGTGTGGCAACAATTGTTTGTGGCTGATAGACCCCGCCAACCTTGACAAATGAAGAATACTCAACTTGCGTGTACATGCTAGAACTGCCATATTCAGTCCGTTGCTTGGTCAGATAATATCCGCTTGTATTGTAAGTGTTTGTTGTTGTTGTTGCTATATCACCGTAAATGTCAGTCTGTTTTATTGTCTGCGGATACGTGAAATGGCATTTCCCGTAATTTACGATAGTGGCAAATGTGGTTTCAGTCTTGCTTGTCTTGCCGTCTAAAGTGACTGTAGTCGTAATTTTTGAAGGCTCAAAATAGCTGTTGAGCGAATTTACAGTTGAAGTCCGTACTTCGCCAGTCTTTGTGTTGTTGACAGATACAGTGGTGAAACCAAGCAATCCGCGGCCTTGAAGGTGGGCACGGAGAGCCTTGTATGAATAGTTGGTAGTGTAGCTTTGTGCAGAAATGTTTTGTGTTGTCTGCTTCACTACGCTTAGTGGTGCCTGAATATCTGCTACCGGTGCATTGCTGCCGCTGCCTTTTGTGTAAACATTGTTGTCGCACAAAGTGGAATATGTAATTGATGTGGAAATACCATTGTTTGTGGTGGATACATTGGTCAATTTATTGGAATTAGCTTTAAAAGAGCTGTTTTTGTAGATATGCCAGTTAACGGAAGATGTAGAAGGAGAGGAAACAGTCATGTCGTACCCTAAATTAGCCAATTCTCCTATTCCATCTCCATTGAAGTCTCCTGCCAGTACTGTTAAATCTTGTGATGATGATGTCCTGCTAACATTTTTGTTTAATGAAAATCCAGTTCCTGTGGATAAAACCCAATAATATTTCCTTCCTGTGAGATTTGCAATGAAAAGGTCATCCTTGCCGTCAAAATTCATGTCATATACTTGACATTGAACATTGTCATTGGAATTGCTTGAAATACTAAAAGAATATTGAGTGCTAAAAGTTCCATTGCCATCATTTAACATACATGTCCAAGCAGCACTGCCTGCGCTATATGTCAATAAGTCGAGCAATCCATCACCATTGAAATCGCCGGTACGGGCAACGTTATATTTAATTGTTGTGTTTTTGTCTGTATATGAACTGTTTGAAAAAGGATTGCTTCCGCATGACAATCCTTGATTCCAAAACACTCTATAGCCATTAGAGTGAATTACAAGCAGGTCTTCCATTCCGTTCCCGTTCACATCGAATAACAATATTTTTTTCGGTGCATAATTCAATGAAAGATATATACTTGCCGTTTGGCAGTTTTGCCCATTCAAATTAAGAATTCTGCACAGATAGCCACTTGAAGCTTTTGATTTGTCCAAGCAGATTATGTCACTTTTACCGTTATTGTATATGCCTCCGCATACAATTAATGGCATATCAGATGCTGCAATAGAGACTGTGCGTATGCAATTGCTTGATTTTGAGGAAATGGCATTTGAGCTTGTTGTGGCAACGGTTTTTATTGCAAGCAATTCATTGATGCCGTCACCATCCATGTCACCAAAATGAAAATTATCTTCTGTCGCATTATTTATACTGACAGAAACGTCATTGGCAATTCTGGAAAAAGAAGGTGCGCTATAAACGCTTATTAAGGAATTGCTGTTGGTGCCTTTCTTTATTTGAACAATATCATCATAACCATCACCATTTATATCTCCACTTAGAAATATATTGCCATTTTTCCCATAATTATATAGGTTTGTAGTAGTTCCTATAGTATTAGGAGTCGCATTGGCACTTGGCAAAGTGCTCCATCCCAAAGTAACGGCCGGCAATTTTGTCGTGCCATAACTTTCTTCCACTTTTGTCAGCCTTGAAAAAGCATCGGTGTTTGAGTATGTAAGTGTGTAGCTGTTGCGGCTTGTAGAGTTGGTGCTTATTGCAACGCTTTTCAGTCGCTTGCCCATTGTGCATTTTACACCATTTACTATATATGGCATTGCATCTGTGCGGTTTTCGTAAGTGAAGGCTACGGTATTTACACCATAAGTCACTTTTGAAAGATAAACGCAGTTGTTGTCGGTTGTGTATTCGTAGGTTATGGTGTTTCCGTGTGCATCAACCATTTTGTTCAGATACCAAGCGTATGGTACGCTTGCATTTGCCTTGGCGTCACTGGATTGCCCGTAATATGCTGTATTGCCGTTTTGTAGCTTCACAATAAAATACTGGCTGGAGCCAGAGCCGTTTTTTGTGATATAGTCGGCAGGCGAGTTTTCTGGTCTATAGTCATTTTGACCTGGTTGCAGTATTCTTACACCGTCAATGCTGTATACGTCATTGTCGTTGTATGTTATGCCTTTTGCCGTGCCGTCATGGTATATGTCTTTTGCGGTGCGGGTTATTACAGATGTTCCGTAAATGGAAACGCCCATGCCTGCAACTCCGTTGCCGCTTTGGCTGTTGTATGCAAGCCCGAGACTTGGCTGCATGCCGTTTATGCCGGCTGGCAAGTCGAAAGGCAGGGTGTAGGTGGCTGCGCCCATTTCGTTGACGTTGAAAACGCCGCCCATGTCGCCCACAGCCTGGCCATGGGCAAATATATTGCTTAGCAACACTAATGCAAGTGCGCCTAAAGTATGTTTCAGATTTTTCATGTTTTTAAGTTGTTAGGGTTATTCTTTTATGATATGCCAAGTTGATGATTCGGAACCGAGTGTTATTCGCATTATGTAAGTTCCGTTTGCGGCATCTGACAAGTCGATAGTGTTGGATTCCGTTAAATTGCCAATGGCGTTAATGGAGCGTCCGTTGCCGTCGTAAATTTCGATTCTGTTAATTCCATTCCTTCAATGTCCACTCGTAGCATACCCTTGGTTGGGTTAGGGTAGATTTTGATTGAGGCTTCGTTCAAAGCATCTTCAACCGGAGCTTCAAATTCTGTCGTCGCAAATGTTTCCGGCAATGTGTCTGGGCGCTGCGGCTTCATCGCTTTCTTTGTTGCCAGAACAACGGCCTTTATTCGGTTCCCGGCCGCATCGTAGGAGTAAGTGGCTTGTGCCGCACATTCGGCGGCGTTGCCCACAAGTACTGTGAGCATCAACGCACTCAGCGTTGTCTTTAATAAATGTCCCATAGTTTTTTTGTTTTGGACATAAAAAAAGCGCGAACTTAACTTTCTCGCACTGCGTAGGTATTTGGCGTAACCCAGATGTAACGAAACAAGTTAAGCCCACGCTTACGCGTGAGCTATCATCACTTATTCCTTCCCACATCTTAAAATCGCCAAATTTTACGCAGTAGAAGAAATTAGCAAATAGCTTTAATATGTTAAACTATGCGCTGTTGCGCTGTTTTTGTGTCTGGTTCTTAAATAAGTTTTTATTGTTAGTAATACGAGCAAATATAAAATGTTTCTTCTTTAAAAAAAGAAAAATGTGTGTCACAGGACACAATAGTACACTAATTTGTGTTAGTGTATACAGGGCAACGGACTTCAGTCCGTTGCCTTTTTTTATTGTATGGTGGTTTGTTTTTGACAAGGCCTTTTTTGTCATCTATTCAAGGTATTTGCTCAAAAAAAACTTTTCATCATTCCCATTTTCTTAAATTTGTAGGTTTTAATGAATCTGCAGATGAGGCTGATTGTCAGGTTGTCGGTTTTGGTCGGTTTTATGCTGGCGGTTTGTTCGGCTGATGCCCAGCATTTCACCAACGATTGGGTGAATCTTGCCCAAGACTATTACAGGCTTCCCATTCCGCACAATGGCGTTTACCGCATCTACCGCAACCAACTTGAGACGGCTGGCGTGCCCATTGGCAGTTTCAATCCGCAGAATATCCAACTGTACCAAAACGGCAAGCCGTTGGCGTGCTACATTGAGGGCGAATCGACAGGATTGTTGCAGTACATTGAGTTTTACGCCGAAGGAAACACAGGCTGGTTCGATTTGGAGATGTTCGACAAGCCAGAGAATCAGGTCAATCCGCACTACAGTATGATTACCGATACGGCTTCGGTATTCCTTACGTGGAACAAAAGTTTTTCAAACCTTCGCTTTACAGGATGCAAGTCGACTGATGCCGACAAATTCCCTGTGGCCGAGTATTGCATTGTTGACACCGTCTGCCAGTTTACGGCAACGTATATGGGCGGAGAGGAAAACTGCCAGTACACCGAGGCTGAAGGCTGGTTCGATGGCTCGGCAGTGTCGTTGGGTGGCAAGCTGGCAAAGCAGGTGCCAACGCCTGGATTGTTTGCTGGCGACGGACTCAAGGCCAATGTCAGCCTTGCTTTGGCCACATACTCGTCAAACGGCCACCATATTGCCGTTGAGGGCCCTGGATTCAGTCACGACACTATTTTTACGGGCTTGCGCAACCTGAAATATTCTGAAACGGTTGATGCCTCGTTGCTGACGGCGTCCAACAAATTCACATTCTCGAGCATCAACAATCTTGGCGCCACCACTGATTATTCGCGTGTGGCATACATTGAGGTGGAATATCCTTCAACTTTTGAATTCGCCAGTCGGCATCAGCAGGAGTTTGTGTTGCCAGAGGCGAGCCAGGACGAGTGCATATCCATAAGTGGTCTTGAAATATCGTCCGATATGTTGCTGTACGACGTGACACGCAATCTCAAGATTGAATTGGTGCAGAACGGCAATGTGGCAATGGCGTTGGTGCCTTCGCATTCGCAACCCGTTCATCTCATTGTCGTTGACAAAAAGGCGGTTTCAAAGGTGCCGTACATATCGCACACGCCGTTTGCCGACCATACAAAAGGCAACAAGCAGGTGGTCATCGTCACGCATTCGTCGCTGATGCAGGAGGCAAGGAAATATGCCGAGTATCGCGATGCCTATCTTGTTGATGTCGATGAACTTTACGGTCAGTTCGGCTACGGGTTGGTCAAGCATCCATTGGCCATACGACATTTTGTGGAATACATAACTGAAAAATGGACTGTAAAGCCTGAATATCTGTTTGTTATAGGCAAGGGCGTAAACGCGTACGAGTCAAGGAAGAATGCCCAGGGATATGCCAACAACCTTGTGCCCACATTGGGCTATCCTGCATCTGATGCGTTGCTGTCGGCCTTTGTCGATGGCTCTGGATTGGCACCTTCGCTGGCTACAGGGCGTTTGTCGGCGCTCTCGGGGACCGATGTGGAATTGTATTTCGACAAGGTCAAGGCATATGAATCAAATGAGCAGAGCGAATGGATGAAGCGGGTGCTACATTTTGTTGGTGGAAAAACTACGGCCGAACAGACAATAATGCGTAGTTATATGTCTAATTATAAAACTGTCATTGAAGATACTCTTTTTGGTGGCAAGGTTACATCGTTCTACAAGTCAACTTCCGACCCAATTTCCACTTCGAGAAATGACAGCGTGAGAATCCTAATCAACGGCGGTGTCAGTCTTATGACGTTTTTTGGACACGGTTCGGTAGGTGGCGGATTTGACCAAGACATAGATGCGCCTTCATATTACAACAACAAAGGAAAATACCCTCTCATATTTTCAAATTCTTGCTATGCAGGCAACATATTTACTGTTTGGCAAAATACCGTCAGCGAGGAGTGGGTGCTTGCCCCGCAAAAAGGTGCCATTGGCTTGATAGCTATGGTGGACGAGGGTGTTCCTACTTATCTTAACATATTCGCTTCAAGTTTCTACCGAAACATTGCAAACTATCATTATGGCGAATCTATTGGCAAGTCGATGAGAGAGGCGCAGGCTCAAATGTCGAGCAGTTTCAGCCGTCTGACTATTGGCACTATGCAACAGATGACGCTTCACGGCGACCCTTGCCTGGTGCTGAACAGTTCTCCGTTGCCCGATTTGCAGATTGTTCCAGAGGATGTATGGTTCTCGCCTTCGCTTTTGACCACGGCTGTCGATTCTTTCACCGTAAGTGTGGCGGTGCGGAATGTTGGCCGTTCCATAACGTCGGGCTTCGACATTGTGTTGCAACATACCCTTCCTGACGGAACTGTTTCTGTTGACAGTCAATGTCTTGATGGCCTTAAGTACAACCTTTCCATCT
>CALABN010000017.1 GCA_937885735.1 uncultured Bacteroidota bacterium
GCCATACCTACGCAGCAGCAAGCCATTGTGAACTCAGCAACACCAGCCTGGAAGAATGCGCCAGAGAAGTCGTCCTTAGTGAATGCGGTAGTCTTCTCCAAGAATCCGTCGGTCTTATCTGAGTTAGAAAGGTCGGCAGATGCGCAAATCATATTTGGAACTTGCTCTGCCAAAGCGCTCAAGCAAGCTGCGCTTGCGTTGCGTGTAGCGTCGTTGTCCTTTTGCTGAACCTTTGACCAGTCGATTTTTGGAGCCTTTCCACTGAACCATTCGGTCAGCTGAGCTGCCTTGTCGGCATTTGCTGCGGCCCAAGCTTTTTCTTCAGCGTAACGGTCAGCAACAATCTTCTTAAGTTCCTCAGCGCGTTTTGCGTAAAGTTCCTTAACCTCAGGGAAGATAACGAATGGATTTTCAGGATCGCCGCCAAGGTTCTTGATAGTGTTCTTGTAAGCCTCGCCGCCAAGAGGAGCGCCGTGAGTCTTGCAGTTGCGTTCGTAAGAAGAACCGTCTTCCTTCAAAGCTCCCTTGCCCATTACGCACTTGCCGATGATAAGGGCAGGTTTGCCCTTAACAGCCTTTGCCTGAGCGATAGCCTTGCGGATTTGGTCAGCGTCGTTGCCGTTGATTTCGATAACTTCCCAACCAAGAGCGCGATATTTAGCAGCTGTGTCTTCGTTCATTACAGCTTTTGTTTCGGTAGAAAGCTGAATGTCGTTTGAGTCGTAGAACATTACGAGGTTATCAAGGCCAAGAACGCCAGCGATGCGGGCAGAACCTTGTGAGATTTCCTCTTGAACGCCACCATCAGAGATGTATGCGAAAATGGTTTCCTTTTGGAAAGTTGGGTTGCCGGTGTGAGCTGCAAGGAACTTTGCTGCAATGGCAGCACCTACAGCGTAGCTGTGGCCTTGTCCAAGAGGGCCAGAAGTGTTTTCAACGCCACGTGCAATTTCGAACTCAGGGTGACCAGTTGTTGGAGAACCCCATTGACGCAATTGTGCAAGTTCGTCAAGAGTGTACTTGCCAGTCAATGCCAATTGTGCGTAAAGCATTGGAGCCATATGGCCTGGGTCAAGGAAGAAGCGGTCACGGCCAATCCATGTAGGATTTTGCGGATCGTACTGCAAGAATTCAGAATATAGGACATTGATGAAATCGGCACCACCCATAGCGCCGCCTGGGTGACCTGATTTGGCCTTCTCGACCATTGATGCAGCCAAGATACGAATGTTGTTGGCGGCAAGATTTGTTACGTTTGTACTCATTTTCTTTTATTTAACTAGTTTTAATGAAATTCCATAAAAAACACGCAAAGTTACAAATTTGATTATCAAACTGAAATGTCAAAATCCAGTTTATGCCATAAAAATACAATAGCATTCAAAATAAAAAAACTTATGTCGAATTTTTATCTTTGAAAATGTTCACCAAACGAAACAGGAATGGAGCAGTCGTCAATTTCTGCCACCGTCGTATGACCACTTAAGGTAAACCGATCCCCAAGTAAATCCTGCGCCAAACGACGAAAGAATGATGTTGTCGCCTTTGCGCAGACGGCTTTCCCACTCGCTCAAGCATAAAGGTATGGATGCGGATGTAGTGTTGCCGTACTTCTGAATATTGACCATCACCTTGTCGAGTGGCAGGTCCATTTGTTTGGCCACGGCCTCAATGATTCTCATATTAGCCTGATGTGGGGCAAACCAGTCCAAGTTGTCGGCGGTGATATTATTGCGTTTCATTATCTCAACGGTCACATTTGCCATATTGGTCACTGCATACTTGAACACAATCGGGCCTTCCTGATGCACGAAATGCTGACGGTTATCGACTGTCACGTGCGAAGCCGGACGACACGAACCGCCTGCCGACATATAGAGATAATTACGGCCTACTCCATCGCTTTGCGCGACAAAGTCGATGATGCCGGTATCATCGTCTGATTGTTCCAACAAGACGGCGGCTGCACCATCGCCAAAGAGCGGGCAAGTGGAACGGTCAGTATAATCTACAATTGATGACATTTTTTCGGTTGCCACTAATAGCACCTTCTTGTACAATCCCGACTCGACGTACATTTTTGCGGTGATAAGAGTGTAGATAAAGCCGGAGCAGCCTGCATTAATGTCGAAATGCATGGCATTCTTTATTTCCGCCTTGTCGGCAATGATGCTTGCGGTGGCGGGGAAAGGCATATCAGGGGTGACGGTAGCGCAAAGCACAAGATCGATATCGTCAGGAGACGTGCCTGTCTTGTCAAGCAATCTGCGGACTGCGCGCTCACCCATAAGCGATGAGCCTTCGCTACTGTCTTTGAGTATTCGGCGTTCTTTGATACCGACGTGCGAAGTTATCCACTCGTCGTTGGTATCGACCATGCGGCTTAGTTCGTCGTTAGTAAGGATGTAGTCAGGAACGTAGGAACTGACACCGGAAATTTTTGCGTGAATGAGTTTAGCCATTATTTATATAATTCTGAAATCTTCTCGGATACTCTGGCTTCCACCATCCGTTTAGTTTGCAGAATCATAGTCTTAATTGCCTTGTCGTTCGAAACACCGTGTCCTATCAACACAACTCCATTGACTCCCAAAACTGGGGTGCCACCGAAATTCTCGAAATTGAATTTTTCGAAGAAATCGTCGGTGAGACCTTTCTTGCGGATGATTTTGTAAAGTCCTTCAGCTTCCTTAAGTGCTATGTTGCCGACGAAACCGTCGGTAACAACCACGTCGGCTGGACATTTACCCAACAATTGGTCTCCCTCGATATTGCCGATAAAGTTGAAATCCTTGCTACCGTTCATGGCATCGTAAGCGCTCTTGGTAACTAGATTACCCTTTGTGCTTTCGGCGCCGATGTTGAGCAGAGCCACTTTAGGATTGTCGATGCCGTACATCTGTTTGAAGTAAACAGAGCCAATCTGTGCGAACTGGTAAAGCACGTCGGGACGGCAGTCGGCATTCAATCCAACATCAAGCAATATTGTCGGTGTGCTCTTCATTTGAGGCATCTCGGTAGAGATACATGGGCGGATGACTCCCGGTATGGCCTTGATTGTGTACATTGCGCCAACGAGCATTGCACCGGTACTGCCGGCACTGGCGAAGCCATCTATCAATTTCTTCTGCAGATATCCGAAGCCTACAGCGATGCTTGAATTTGGCTTTGATGCGAAAGCCTTTGCGGGATGGTCACCCATCTCGATGACTTGCTGGGCATCAACAATTTCAAACACGTTAGGATCGACACCTTCCCGTTGACAAATGGCCACAATCTGATCTTTTGGCCCAAACATTACAATCTTGTCGTCGGCTGGAAGTACTTTTTGCGCCATTATTGAGCCCAACACTGTGGCCTCTGGCGCAAAATCGCCTCCCATAATATCAATTCCGATTCTCATTTTTTGAGCAAATTGAGTGTGTTTGCTTTTAATTAAGCAGCAACTGTTTTTTCAATTGCCAATTTACCACGATAGTAGCCGCATTCTGGGCAAACGTGGTGATATTCAACAGGTGCGCCACAGTTTGAGCAAGTAGCCACTGTTGGTGCAACTGCTTTGTAATGAGTTCTTCTCTTGCGGCCTCTTTCTTTAGAGTGCCTGTGTTTTGGATGTGCCATTTTACTAAATATTAATTAATTAATCAAATCTTTCAATTTATCCCACCTTGGATCAGTTGCCTGCTCTTCAGGTTCTGTCGCTTGAATTTCGTTCAGTCTCTTTATCATCTCAGGGTCGCAGGCGGAATTGCCGTTTTCGTCCTCGGGATGATACTTTTGACACGGGACAGCAAGGCTGATGAATTCATAGATGTATTGCTTCAAGTCGAGATGAGACTCGTTGCGTGGTATAATCACCAACTCGTCTGACACTTCATCGGCATTTTCGCCCTGCTCAAAGAATAGGTGCCCATCATATTCGATAGGCATGTCGAATTCGTCAAGGCATCGGTCGCAAACGACCCTTACGCTGCCATTCAAGTGGAAGAAAGTCTCCAGTCCGTTGCTTCGCTTGGTTAGTTCGACATCAACGCTAACAGAGCATTTCTTTATCTCCGACTCTGGAAATTCGTCAAAGAACCCATCGGCAACATCAAACTTGTATTGATGCTGTCCTTCCTTCAAATCGTTGATTGGAATTGTATAGTCCATATCAAGCCTAAAAAATTCGTGCAAAAGTAAAACTAAATATCAAATTTTGAACACAGCCTGCAAATTTATGTTTTTTTATTCTTAAAAACTTGCTGACTATTGCTTGCAACAATTTGCCAGATTTGATTTTTAATCATTCTTTCGGCAAATCATCTATCAATTTCTGTGCCAAAAATCATTTTGAAGAACATTTATGCAGTGTTTCCACAAAAAAAGCGGGCTCACCTTTATCAATGTAAACCCGCTTTCACCAATTAGCAACTATTACTATTCTCTATTTGTGCCTTATTGAACCGCCTGAACTTGCCCTAACATCGGTGACTGTGGCGTTGCCGTAGTAGCTGATAGAGCCTCCGCTTGATGCAGCAGCCGCAAGAGATGATTCTGCAGTGACTGAGAGGCTTGCTCCACTTGAGACTTCGGCTTTTGCCACAGATGAAACAAGGTCCTTGGCATGAAGCGACGCACCGCTTGAAGCGCTGCATTCAACCTTTTGTGTCTTGCCGGAAATGGACATTGACGCGCCCGACTTTGATTCGGCTGTGATGGAAGTGGCTTCAATGCCGATGGTCAATTGCGAACCTGACGTAGATGACATAAAGAAACTGTTGCTCTTGACATCTGTAGCCACGACGGTGGAGCCTGATGTGGCTACAAGCTTGTCAAGTTTGGGGGTTGTAATGTCAACAACTACATCACGTACATACTTGAATTTCACCTGTTTATTGAAGTGTATGATTAGCATGCCGTTCTTAACCTCGGTTATGACATTTCCAATCTCAGCATCAGGGGCTGTGACTTTCACGATTGTGGAGTCGCCCATATTTATATTGGCTCTTATGCCTTGCGACACTTTGACGCCTGAAAAGGCTGGCACATTACGGTTTACGGTTATGTCTTCGGCTTTGCACTGATTGGCAACTGAAAGAAGCATAACACCCAATCCCAATAAAAATAACTTTTTCATATTATCTTGTTTTTAAGTTCCGCCATTAATGACGATTGTATTCTCAAAACGTTGCATTCAATTATCGTTTTTTTTTGAAAGAAAAATAAAAAAACAGCGGGCGACTTTATCTAAAAGATTGAACATCTGTTATTTGTACGCAATTTCCAAAATTGAAAAATCCTTTTGTTTTGCGAGGATTCGTTTCTGCCTTATATTTGCTTGCATAGAAAATGTGTAACAATGATGGATTTCCGCACAGAAGTTGGCTTTGACTCCGATTTCAGCATTGGCTACTCCGACAGGCTGATGATGCTCGGTTCGTGCTTTACAGAGAATATCGGGCAAAAATTCACCGATTCGATGCTGAATGTGGTTGTAAATCCGTTTGGAATTCTGTTTAACCCGGAATCGATAGCCGATGCGGTAGAGCGGGCCATTGACGGCATCCACGTAACAGATGCCGACGTGTTTGAGCACAATGGGCTGTGGTCGGGTTTCGGGTTTCACGGCAGTTTCTCGTCGGCGAGCAAAAGCGAAGCCATAAGCCGAATGAACGCTGGCATCGACCTGGCGCACGAATGCATTGGCAAGGCATCGAAACTGATTCTCACCTTTGGAACGGCATTTGTCTACAGGCTGAAGGACAACGGAAAGATTGTTGCCAACTGCCACAAACTTCCTTCAGACCGGTTTACTCGCGAAATGCTTGGCGTGCAGTCAATAGTGGACCGCTACGCTTTGCTGATTGACCGTTTGTCGGGCATCAATCCAAATATGCAGATTATACTGACTGTCAGCCCGATAAGGCATTTGCGCGATGGTGCGCATCAAAACCAACTGAGCAAATCGACATTGTTGCTGGCGGTAAATTCGCTTGTCGAAAAATACGGCAATGTGCATTATTTCCCGTCGTACGAGATTGTCCTCGACGATTTGCGCGACTATCGTTTCTACGACACTGACATGGTCCACCCGTCGGGAATGGCCGTTGACTATATCTGGCAAAAACTCTGCTCAAAATGTTTCAGCACTTCGGACCTTGCCACTATGGACGATGTGCGCAAACTGCAATCGGCACTCAATCACAGACCGATTAACCCAAACACTGACGAGTTCAGGAATTTTGCATCACGGCAATTGGATTTTGCCAAACAACTGGCCCAAAAGCATTCGGATATTGATTTCAGCAAGGCTATTGGACATTGGCAAGAGGTGATAGACGCTAGGGAATGATGAATGGTTTGGGTGTGTGACTGTTCTTTTAACACGAATTACCGTGAATTGCCATTAATTTTTCAGAAATTTAATTGTTATACAATGTTTTATAAATGCCAATTATCCATTATAAATTATCAATTGCGTTGCGCCACGTCTCTACCGACGTTACAGCTGTCTTAATTCTGAATTTATTTCGCGCAGTCGATAATGTCGTTGAGCAGACGGCACATTGGATACAATGCCTTGTGCGCCCCGGCGATGTAGGAATAAAGACGGTCTGATGCGACCATTGAATCGGTCAGCGTTGCCGATGCGATGTAATGCTTGTATTTGAGCAAATCGGCGTGAACGAAATCAGGGTCGTAGCCGGCGGGCACCTTCTTAAGTTTCTGGTAGTCCCACAAACCGCTGTAGTATTTCTTGAATTCGGCGCTTTCAATGATTTCTAGCAAATCTTCGGGGACGGAATATAGTTCGTTGCGGACGGCCTTGAGAATGTTCTTGTCTTCAATCCAAAGCCCGCCGCCGCACATTGAAAGGTTGTGTGGCTCAAACTGAATGTAGAAGCCGCAACGTTGGCTGTTTTTCCCGCCCAAGGCGATATTTGCAGCAAAATGTGTCTTGTAGGGTGTCTTGTCGGGCGAAAAGCGCAAGTCGCGGAAAATGCGGTAGATGCTCTCCTTTGCGGTGACGCCGACAAATTCGGGATTGGTTTCGGCCATTATTTCAATCATATCGCCAATCAACTGGGTGAATTCGGCCGATGCAGTCTTGTACCAATCACGGTTGGCATCGAACCACTGCTTGTTGTTGTTCTGTTGCAGTTGGGCAAGGAACGGCATTATGTTGTTTGCGGGATTTATCATAGAAATTCAAAATTCAAAATTCAAAATTCAAAATTCAAAATTCAAAATTCAAAATTCAAAATGGCTAAACTTCTCAACTTTATCAAATAAAAACTCTGTGTTAACTCTGTGCAACTCTGTGTAATCTTTAAATTACACGAAGAACCACAGAGAATTCATAGAGAACCACAGAGAAAGAAAAAATTCA
>CALABN010000018.1 GCA_937885735.1 uncultured Bacteroidota bacterium
ACCACACGCAACGTACCCGTGGCAATCACCCTGGCATTATCGAATTCAAAGGGAAGTCGTACGTGTTCGGCCTGAATTACGACTTGATGCACCTTGAGACATACGTTCACCACGAACGCCGTTCGGTTTCGGCATCAGAACTGCACTACAACGACGACGGCACCATTCAGGAACTGCCTTATTTCCACGATGCCACGCTTGAGCCTGCCGACGCTTTCGACCCGTACAGGCTGGTTCCTGCGCCGACAATGGCCTGGGGATACGGACTCAAGACTGTCGTCAACGGAAAAGACATCTGCCTGAACAATATCGACAATGGCGAATACCTGATGCTCCGCAATGTCGATTTCGGCAACGGTGCAAAAAGCATTGCTGTCAGCGTGGCATCAACCAACAATGCCTCAATCGAAGTCAGGATTGACTCAAAAGACGGCGAACTAATTGGTACTGTGAATATTGCATCAACAAAAAAACTTGACACGTTCAAGCAATTCAGTGCAAAACTGAATGCCGTTTCGGGCAAGCACGACCTTTATTTCGTGTTCAAAGGCGATGCAGGCGACAACCTGTTCGTTTGGAAAAACTGGGAAATGAAGAAATAGTCAATCATTTCATAATCAACAAAAAGAAGCCTCGAATTATCGAGGCTTCTTTTGCTTCTAAATTTCAAAAAAAACATTCACATTTTGCAGATTAAGAAATGAAAAGTAGATTTGTACAAGGAAACAAAACGTAAAATGAACAAAGAGTACGAATTGCCCAATGACAAACCAATGACAGTAGGCGAGCCTCCAATGGCATCGACTTACACAAAACGTATGATTCCAATAATAAGGGAATACTTGCGCGACACTCCCATTGTCAAAGCTTGGCTATTTGGTTCTTGTTCACGAGGCGATGACAACAAAGACAGCGACGTAGATATTATCGTACAATATGACAAAAATGCAAACGTGAGTCTTTTCACAATAGGTGGCATATATATGGACCTTAAATCACTGCTAAAAAGAGAAGTTGATTTAGTGGAAGACGGCACTCTGATGCCTTTTGCCAATGAAACCGCGAACCGCGACAAAGTGCTGATATATGAAAGATAAACTGCGAGATATTGCAAGACTGGAACACATATTGGAATCTTGCAGAATTCTTCTTTCCAGAAAGGATTCCGACAATCTTGATGCTATAAAAAACGACCCCATAAAATTTTACGGATACGTCAAACTTATTGAAATAATAGGCGAAGCATCATATCGACTCGACAAAGACTTTCGAAATGAGCACACAAACATTCCTTGGAAGTTAATGGAAGGAATGAGGCACGTATTAGTTCACGAATATTACCAAATAAGCCCTGAAAAACTTTGGATTACAATCTGCAACGACATTCCCAATCTTACCTTGGAAATAAAAAGTCTATTGTCAGAAATAAAGGGTGAGGGCATAAATGACGCTTGACGAGAAAAACAGTTCTTAATCAAGTATATAACAGTGAAGGAAAGAAAGACAGTGTGGAGCTATGTCAAAGTAGTTCCATCAAATTGAACGCAAACAAAACAAATAGCACTCCGCCCTACTCCTTGTAAGCCCGAATCAGTTCGTAATACGACTTGTACATATGATGCTCGAACATATCGTCGGCATTGTGCGGATGACGTTTAAGATATTCGGCATCGGGCTTTAGAATGACGGTCTGCCCGCAACGTACGTAGTTGGCACACTTTTCAAACTCTGGCAAGACGTATGCGGGCTGTTCGTCAACGAGCATCTTGCCGACCTTCTTGCCCAAATATTTGCGCAGTTTCCGCTCCGACCTGGCCAACGGACGCCTCAAAATCTTGAAAAGCATCTTCGCCTTGAAGCGGTCGACGGCACTCACCGTGTCAAGAAGTTGCCCCATCTGGTCGAGTCGGTTGAATGGATTGGTGGCGTTGAAGTCCGACATCTGCTGTTCGCTCAACGGCGTTTCTGGCACCCAATCCTCGGGATTGACAACGTTGAAAGCCCAACCTCCGCGAGTCATATACTCATACTCGCACGCAAACGCATAGTCGCCTGGCTTCGACGCTCCACTGCAGTAAGTCTTGAAAGTGATGTCTGACGGGATTTTTCCATTCGCCTTGTCGTGTAAAAGATTGGCTGTAAGCAGGTAGCATAACGTTCCGCCCTGGCTGTGCCCTGCAATTATGAAATCATTGACGCCCGCCTTGTAGCACGAGTCGATATGCGCCAAAATGTCGTCGTACATCGACAGCATCGAGCCCAACCAACCTGCGTGGACACGGGCTTCGCTGTTGTCGCAAAGCGAATATTCGTAAGCCTTGCCCAACGTGTATGTTCCCTGTGCCTTGACCTGGCCTGCGTGGAAATTGCTCAGCCAACTTTTCA
>CALABN010000019.1 GCA_937885735.1 uncultured Bacteroidota bacterium
CATTTCCGACGATTTCTCGTTTACGCTTGTCGTGCTTGTGACCTTGCTTGCCGTGTTTTTCTGCCTTTATCTTTTTGTAGGTGAGATAAGTTCGCGGTTCAAGTTCAAGGCTTGGCCGTGGCTTGAACGATTTGTGACAAGCGCCAGCCTGCATACCAAAAGGCAGTTGGCAGATGCATTTCTTTTGTCGTGCTTAAGGTATGCTGTCTTTTCGGGCCAGTTTTTCTTGGTGCTGATGTCGGTTGGAATGGAATCCAGCGCACTCGATTTGTTCAGCGCCATAGCCTTTACATATTGCATTGTAACACTGATACCTACATTTGCGTTATTTGAGTGGGGTGTGAGGGGCTCGGTGGCTATGCTCTTTTTTGTTCCGATAGGCGGACAGCCAACGCAGATAGTTGGCGCAACGGTGATTGTCTGGCTGATGAACGTTGGCATTCCCGCCTTGGCTGGCGTCTTGTGGTCAGTCAAGCCAACCAGGGAATGAAGGACACGGCCAATTGCGACAATGTTGTGTTATAAGATGTTGTGTGAGATGTCTATGCTTGATATCATCTAAACTGTTTGTTTAATTTATGTAGATGCCATTCCCCTATTTTCAGTCAGTGATTCGTGCTTAAAATCAATCTTCGTCACAGTCTGTTTTGTCCGCATCGGTGCCAGAAAGGGCGCTGTGGATGGTTTCCGACCCGAACTTGTTGTTAATCTCGTCCATAGCCCGCATCAGTTTTTCGCTTCTCTTCAGGTCGTTTTTGGCAAACAGGTCGAGTTGTACGGCGTCGGCAGGCACAATGTCGGTCAGCACAATTCCCATTTTCTTATACATATAGCCAGGGGCGAAAATCTTGTCGAGCAGTTTCAGCGCGGTGTCAATAATCACCCTTGTGTCTTGTGTGGGCATTGACAGTTTGATAGTGTCAGATGCCGAATATTGCGGAAGGTCGGGGCGGTGGCGGTTGGTGCGTATAAACAGCGTGACCGACCCGCAAATGCTGTGCTGTTCACGCAACTTGAATGCCAGTTTCGACGAGAAATCGGCAATCATAGGCTTGAGTTTCGCCTTTTGGTCGGTCATATAGGTGAAAGTGAGCGACTGCATCATACTTTTCTGGACAGCATTTCTTTCAATGTCGATGGAAGGTTCGCCGTGCAGTTCCTTCCACGTGTTCCAGCCACCCATTTTCATAGAGTGTCTGACGTATATTTCCGACATTTTGAAGAAATCGGACGCCGTGGCAATGCCATTTTGTGAAAGGAAGGCCGAATGAGCGCGACCGATGCCCCAAACCTCGTTGATGGGCAGAGTGGCGAGCGCCTTTTCGCGGTTTTCTTCCGACAAGATGCAAATGCCCTTGTAGCCCTTGTAGCGTTTGGCGTACCACGTGGCCACCTTGGCAAGCGTGTAAGTCTGCGAGCAACCGCAACTGACTGGAATGTCGGTTTTTTCAAGAATAAGGTCCTTCACCTGCTTTACGTATTTCCGCACTTCGCTCTCGTCGTCGATTGGCAGGTAGCCGAAAAACTCGTCGATGCTGTATTGTATGAAATCCTGCACAATGTCTTGTTCAATGACAAGTTGCATTATCTGTCGCGATGTGTTCCTATACTTGTTGTGGTCGACGCGGAACATTGTGACGTTGTTGTCGGCAATGAGTTTCTTTACCTGAAAGACAGGATTTCCGCGCTTGAGCCCAAGCTTTTTCGCCTCGTCGGTGAGGGCGAGTATGATGCCTCCGCCAGCCTCGTTGCTGTTGGCCACCACTACGGGCTTTCCCTTGAGTTCGGGATGAAAAGCCACTTCGCAGCTTGCGAAAAAACTGTTGCAGTCGATATGGATTATCATTGATGACGCGGTGTTTTAGACAAAAAAAGCCTCCTGCATTGCAGAAGGCCTTTTATTCTGACTTACAGCAGGTCAGATTGCCATAATGTCTTGTTCCTTTTTCTTTATCAGTTCGTCAACTTTATTGATGAAGGTGTCGGTCAGTTTTTGCATATTGTCTTCGGCGTCTTTTGCCAAGTCTTCGGCCAGGCCGTCCTTCTTCATCTTCTTGAATGCCTCGTTGGCGTCCTTGCGAGCATTGCGGATGATGATTTTGGTGCTTTCGCCTTCCTGTTTTGCCTGTTTCACCAAATCCTTGCGACGTTCCTCGGTCAATGGCGGAACGGCAATTATTATTGATTCGCCGTTGTTGGTTGGGTTGAATCCCAAATTTGAAACCATAATGGCCTTTTCAATAACGTCGAACATCTTCTTTTCCCACGGTTGGATTTTGATAGTGCGGGCATCGGGCACTGTCACGTTTGAAACTTGCGACAGGCTCATCTGCGAGCCGTAGTAGTCGACCATAACGTTGTCCAAAACCCTTACATCGGCTTTACCTGCACGAATATGGGCGATTGATTCTTCAAGGAAATCAACTGACTTGGCCATTTGGGCTTTTGTCTTGTCTATTTGCTTTTTTACGTCTTCTTGTGTCATCATAGCCGTATGTATTAATTATTTAATGGTTACTAAAGTTCCAATGTTTTCGCCCTTGATAACCTTGATGAGGTTGCCAGGCTTGTCCATATTGAACACGACGATAGGCAGGTTGTTTTCCTTGCACATTGTGGTGGCTGTAAGGTCCATAACCTTGAGACCCTTGTTGTATATTTCGTCGTAAGTGATGGTGTCGAATTTGGTTGCGGTTGGGTCCTTTTCAGGGTCGGCGGTGTAGATGCCGTCAACGCGGGTGCCCTTCAGCATAACGTCGGCCTCAATCTCTATTCCGCGAAGCGATGAGCCAGTGTCGGTGGTGAAGTAAGGGTTGCCTGTTCCGGCAGAGAATATGGCCACTTCGCCGTTGTTCATAGCCTCAAGGGCTTTGGGTTTTGAGTAGAGTTCGCCAATAGGTTCCATTCTGATGGCGGTAAGTACGCGTGCCTTTTGTCCGACGCTTTCAAGGGCAGAGCAGAGCGCCATTGCATTGATGACCGTTGCAAGCATACCCATTTGGTCGCCTTTGTAGCGGTCAAATCCCTTTGATGCACCGCTCAAACCGCGGAAAATGTTGCCACCGCCAATGACGATGCCAATCTGCACGCCCATTTCGGCTATTTCCTTAATCTGCTGTGCGTACTCACCCAAACGTTGTGGGTCGATGCCGTAGCCTTGCTTGCCCATTAGCGATTCACCGCTTAATTTCAGCAATATGCGTTTGTATTTTGCCATAAATTGTTGTTTTTATTTTGGGTGATAAAGGTAAAACAAATTCCAAAATGGAAATGTGAAATTGCATAAAGTTGAAAGTTGAGTGCATTAGTGCCTGGTGTTGGGTAAAGTTGAAGGTTGAATCGGTAAAGACGCAAAATTTTGCGTCTGTACAGGGGATAATCACAGATATTAGTGATTAAAATCCCTAAATAAAGTTTAGGGTTGAAAGTTGAATCGTGTAGAGATTTAGAAAAATCCCGCTGTAGGGACGTCGCGTGCGGCGTCCGTGTGTAAATGTTTAGATGTTTTGTTATTTTGAATTTTGAATTGTGAATTCTGAAAGTTTCGGGAGTGAATTTTGAATAGAATAAATCTATGGTTTTAGCATTGTCAACAGGCAGTCGTCTATGGTTCATCTTTTACATATCATATGGTGCGGTAAGATGGTTGAGTTCCGTATGCCATAGAATAGCTAGATATATGGTTTGGTTGCAGAAGTATGACAAAAAAACCCAAGATTTGCATCTTGGGCTTGCATGAAGAAATATTTGCTATCGTAATGGATAACCATTATTAATTATCAACGGTATGGCCGCCGATTAAAATACGGTGCAATTTTAATTAAAAAGAATATACCTATACAATAGGTATTTATACCTACGCTCTTTTAAGTATTTGATTTTTAAATAAATAAAAAAATATAAAAATCACACGTTTTAATCATTTCCATATATCAAAAAACTGGCGCAAACAAACTTTGAGGTTTTTCGCTCTTTTGGATAACTAAATTTGAAAAAAATTCCCATATTTATTTTTTGGTTTAGTATGAGTTTGTGCTGTTTGGTTAACAAACTTGTATTTTTGTGTTACAAAAGAAAATAGACAAATTATGAAAGTCAGGATTCGATTGAGTTATAGAGTACTTTTTCTTGTTTTGGGAACAGTATTTCTAGTAATATTCTTTGCTGCGCGCATAATTAACAACCAATTTAGGTCATCCATTGTTGAAACTGTGGCTAACCGAGATGCGTCAATGCTTGAAAAAGTAGCCACAACGATATCAAACATATCGGACGGAGAGTATCAAGGTTTGCTGACAGTAAAATCAGTCATAGAATCTACTATTGACAACGATTTTAACGAGAATGAGCCTCTTTTCAAAAGTTTTTTGAAAGGTATTTGCAATGGCAACGATATGATTGCCGGTTCATGGCTTAGCTTGGACAATGGCTACGTTTTGGGTTATGGCAACGGACGTTCGACAATTAAAGCCGAGAACACTCAATACGGCATTGATACTGACAGAGAATCTATCGATTATGATATGGAACTCCACGAAGACCCGTTCTATATTGTGCGCGAAAACGAAAGAGCCGTTGTTGGTGAACCAAAGGTGCTTCAACAGGAAGGTTCTAAACGAACAATGACATTTTGCATAGCCGTACCTATTGTTAAGGACGGTTCCACAATTGGTGCCTTGGGTACAGACATCAGCATAAACAACTTGCGCACATTAATCGACACTACCTGCATCGAAAACGAGAAGTCGATAACAATACTGTCGGCAAACAACATAATTTTGGATTATTTCAATTCAGACTTCATTGGCTTGCAAATAGCCGAAATAGACTCCTTAATGTTTAATTCCGACACCACTCAGGCCAACTTCTTCATCATAAAGGGGTCTACTGGTGCCGACAGTGTTTACTGCACTAAAAAGATGGTGGCCCCCGCCAACCTAGGCAACCAATGGCAACTTATCGCAAGCACGTCAATGGCAGAAATTGAATCACAGATAAATGAATCCCTTACTTTCGTGACAAAGGTCATCATCTTTGGATTGGTGTTGCTGGCAGTCATCATTTTCATGCTGTCGGTGAAAATAGTTACGCCTATCAACAAAGTCAATTCAATCATCAACAAACTGTCGCTCGGACAGGTTGACGACGCACTGAAAATGGACATTGAAAGCAACGATGAACTTGGGCAGATGGCCGACTCGTCGAACAAGGTGGTGCAAGGTCTGCTGCAAGTGACCAAATTTGCAGAAAACATTGGCAACGGCAATTCCGACTACAAGTTTACGCCATTGAGCGACAAGGACGTGCTTGGTAACGCCATCATTGAAATGAAAAACAGCCTCGACCGCGCAAAGGAAGAGGAGGTGCAACGCCGCGAAGAGGAAGCACAACTCAACTGGGCATCTAACGGCATAAACTTGTTCAACAAGGTGTTGCGCGTCGACAACAACGACATAAAGATTCTGGCCGAAGAGATTATCAAGAACCTGACCCTTTACCTCGACTCGCAAATGGGCGCCCTGTACGTCACACAAAGCAACCGCGAGGGTGTGGAACTGATTTCACATATAGGCTTTGACAAGGAAAAGGCCGCCAACAACTCGTTTGTGGCTCCTGGCGACGGACTCATCGGCAGGGCTTTCCTTGAAAAGGAAACCATATTCATTAGCGAGATTCCTGCCAATATGGACAAAATCAGTTCAGGCCTTGGCCGCGCACTTCCAAAATCGGCTTTGGTGGTTCCGCTCATCTACAACAAGACCCTGGTCGGACTCATCGAGATTTACTCGTTCAAGGTTCTGCAACAATACCAGATAGCATTTGTCGAGAAACTGTCGGAAAACATTGCTTCCACCATATCAACGGTGAAGATTAACGGCGAGACGGCTCAACTGCTTGAAAAGTCAAAGAAACAGGCCGAAGTGCTCGAACAGCAGGAAGAGGAAATCCGCCAAAATATGGAAGAGATGCAGGCCACTCAGGAAGAATCGACCGAAAAGGAAGAGGAACTGACGTCGATTATTTCAGGATTCTGCTCCATTGTGCCAATTGTCCACTACGACACAAGCCGACGCATCACCGACGCCAACGAGGATTTCCTCAACCTGCTGAAGACAAAGAAGGATAAACTCATTGGCAAGATTCACAAGTCGGAACTGTTTATGAACGAGAAGGAACAAGCTGAACACGACAGGTTCTGGGAAGAACTGCTTGAAGGCAACATTATGGAAACCGAAGAGATGTTTGTCGACGGTAAAAAGAACATGTGGCTTCTTGAACGGTTCATCCCTGTAAAGGACGCTTCCACAAACGAGATAACCGAAATAGTGGCTGTAGGCATCGACATCACCGAACAGAAGAAGATAGAGGAACGCATACAGATGGTTCAGGAAGGCATCTTGCCTGAAGACCTGAAGAAGAACCTGGGCAAGCAGGAAATAGAGGTAAAGCAACGCCTTGTCGACCTTACTCACCTCAATATGGTCTACAAGAACGACGACAAGAAGATAACAATCATACTGAAACGTTATCAAGAGCAGATTCCTGCACAAATTGCCGACATTGGCGACTCTGTAAAGCGTCGCGACTACAAGGTGATGAAGATGGACATAAAGTCGCTCAAGACCAAAATCAACTATTTGGGCATCAAGCCTATATACAATGCGCTTGACGAAATGCTGACTCTGATTGCCGAAAACAAGGATATGACTTCAATACCGCAAATATATGAAACGATAAAGGCCAACTGGGACTTGGCTTACACCGAACTTGTTGAACTATTGGGTAATGAGGCTTAAGGTGAATTCCATAAATTCACCGTTTGAAACATGAACATAACAAAATGGACGATATGAACTTTTCAAGTCTTTTGGTTTTCTCTTGGCATCTTGCTGTTCGTCAGTCGGTCACAATGCCCGCATTGCTCCCTTATTCCGCACAGCAATCTGCTCAAGACAAAATCCAAAATCCTTTGAAATCAATTTATAGAACCCACCTTAATTTTTTTCGATGAACTAAAAAAACACGACAATGAATTTCAAGAAACGCATACATAAGAAAATGATGTTCTACTTCCTGGGAACGTCACTGTTGGTTTATGTGGCATCGCTTTGCTATGTAGGCTTTGAGGTGAAGGGCATATCAAAGGACAATGCCGACAATGACCTCATCGAGAAATCGGACGACCTGTCGAACAAGGTCAAAGGCATGATTGATGGCAAGGTGGACATTGTTGAGGCTCTTGCATCGACAATGAAGGATTACAGCAATGTTGACGAATCGGTTCGCAAGACTTTCTATACAAAGATGCTCCGCTCGGTCATTGAAGGCAACTCCGACATTGTCTCCATCTGGTCATTCTGGGAGCCTAACACCATAGACATGGCAAGCGAGGATTTTGAAATGATTGACGACAGCACGTCAACCACCAGCAGTTTCGCACCATCGTTCTGCCGACAGGGTGGCGAGATTGTGGAAGATGCAAATTTTGGCATGCCTGAATATGACAAGCCTGCATACACCATTCCTCAAGAGACAATGGCAACTGCACTGCTCAACCCGTTCAAATACGGCGAAGATTCCATTATGGTCTGCACCGTGGTGGCTCCTATTTCAGTATGGGGCGAGTTTGTTGGCGTTGTCGGCATAAACTTCTCTATCGAAGACCTGCAATACTCATTGGCACGGTTCCAAATCGACACCAAAGAGCAGGTTTGCCTCATCTCGGGCGACGGCAACTATATTTTCGCTCCTGAAAACAACCTTATCAATACACCACAAAACGTGCTGATTGCTGAAATTGACAGTCTTCCACAAGACACCACCTACATTGCCTCCAATTTCAACAAGAAGAACGCCATTACCATCTTCAAGAAAATCAAAATTGAAGACAACCAATGGTGCATGCTCACGTCGTTGCCTGTAAAGGACGCATACGCTGAAGCCAACAAGTCGCTATTCAACATTGTTCTGCTCATTTTGGCAGGATTTTTAGTGCTTACATTGGTGATATCCATTGTTGCCAAAAACATATCAAAGGCAATTGTGGTGATAAACAACAAACTTGCAGGCCTGTCACTGGGCATCATCAACAAAAGCAAAGGCGACAAATCGCTGTTCCAAAACGAGATAACCGACCTCACCGACTCGCTTGAACACCTGTTCGACAGCCTTCAGGCATCAGTGGATTTTGCGGGCGAAATCGGGAAAGGCAACCTCGACACCAAATACAACCTGCTGAGCGACGGCGACACCCTTGGCACATCACTTATCACCATGCAAGACAGCTTGAAAGTGGCAAAAACCGAGGAAGACAAGAAGAAACTCCTCGACGCCCAACGAAACTGGGTAACCCACGGATTGGCAAACTTCGGCGAGATAATCCGCCAAGACAACGACAATGTTGAGGATTTCGCACTCAACCTTCTGTCGCAACTGCTCAAATATGTCGATGTAGTGCAAGGAGCCATCTACTTCAAGATTGAAGACAAATTCGAAGATGAGCTTAAATTCGAGAACAAGGCCGCAATAGCCTACGGCAAACAAGTGATGCTCGACACCACTATTACTGAAAAGGACGGCCTGTTTGGCAGGGTTATCGCCGAACAGAAAATCATCTACCTTGAAGATGTGCCCGACAATTACGTAACGTTCACACAAGGCAAGAAAGAAGCACAGAAACCTCGCAACCTGCTTCTGGTGCCAATGGTTGTCAACGATGAAATATTCGGCATAATGGAACTTGTATCGTACAACCACCTTGAAAAATACAAAATCGAGTTCGTTGAGAAACTCTGCGAGAACATTGCATCTGTGATATCGAGCGTCAACACCAACATACACAACGCTCACCTGCTTGAACAGTCAAACGAACAGGCAGAGGAACTCTCGCAACACGAAGAAGAGATGCGCCAGAATCTTGAGGAGATGCAAGCTACGCAGGAAGAGGCAACAAAGCGCCACGACTCGCTTAATGCCCAAATCGACGCTTACTACAACGGACTTATGGTTGCTGAGATAGACCTAAACGGCAACATAATAAAGATGTCGAACAAGATGATGAAGTTCTACGACATAAGCACCGACAGCGTCCAAGGCTCATCATACATTGCCGTCGTGGCACAAGACGATGCGGTACGCGAATCGTACAAAGACTTCTGGACTGAACTGCTTGCAAACGGCAAGGCACAACGAATTCAGGAAACGCTCATCAGAGGAAAGCAGTTGCGCACCAATGAGTTCTACATGGTTGTAAACAAGGACGGTGAGCCTTACCGCGTTATTGTAGTGGCCATTAACAAGACCCGCGAGGTTGAGCTCAACGAACGCCTGATGATTGAACTGCAATCGTATATGGCAGAGCACGGAATGAGTAATGAAGAATAGCCATATTCCTATTTACTAAGATTACAAATGCTGACAGAAGCTTAATTACATAAAAACGACGTCTTGGCATTTTTTAAATAAATTGAGATTTATACAGCGAAAGCCGTCATTTATTGACGGCTTTTAATTTTTATTTATTTGAATATCAATATATAAATACTATTCCTTTAGAGTTACCATTATTAATGTGCTATTCTCTTTCACTCCATATTTTTCATACTCGGGCATTCTGCTCTTGCCTTTTACTATTTCTACTCCGCTGAATCCGTTAGATTTGATTTTTTGGAAATCCTTATAGTCAATACGTTTGCCATCAGCTACAATAATATAGTCTTCGATGTTTTGAGGTGTCAGCGCTATGACATTTACGTTAGAAATATCTTCGCGAGCATAATATGAAGACGTTAGAAAGTTTACTATCGATGACGTTAAAACGCTTGTGGCAGTGTTCCAAAAGTCATCTTGCTCTTCATTTTCGCTTTTCGAGGTTACCACCATTAACGGATTGCCTGGAGTGACACCATATTTTGCATAAACGTCGCTTTCATTGTCCTTGGCCATTGTGACGGATTTAATCTTGTTTGATTTGATTTTTTTAAAATCCTTAAGTGAGATTTGCTTTCCATCATATACAATGACAATGTTTTCCGCAGGATCTGGTGTGATTATGAATGGAAGAAACGTTGTCAAGTTGATTACATCTATTTCAAATGTATTGCTTTTGCTTTCTGCCTTTTTTAATGTTGCGACAATCAGTTTTTTGTAAGGCTCGATGCCGAATTTTGCATACGCATCGCTCTTGCCGTCCTGAAACTCCTCAATAGTGGCAATGTTGCTTGATTTGATTTTCTGGAATTCAGTATAAGGCACAACTTTACCATCTACCACAACAACAGGCAATTCCGTTTCAGGATTTTTATTGATTATTGGTTTATCTGCCGTGTTCTCTGCAATTGTAGCCTTGCCATCTGCTGTTTTGGCATCATCTTCATTTTTTATTGTGTATGTTCTATATTCATCATATTTTCCATTCGTTTCATCCAGCAGGAATTGCATATCGATTTTTTTGCCATTGGTTTCGTTCGTGTTATTAAGAGCAACAAAGAATAGCTTATCCAACGATACACCTCTTGTGTCCTTATATGAATCCCAATAGAGAATCCATTTCACATCGTCTTGCTTGTAATTGGCCATTAATTCGTCTGCGGTCATATATTTGCCGTCAACAATAGCCACCATATTCGAGCCACAGCCTTTCGCGAAATTTGTGAACTCGCTATTTCCAACCTGCTTTCCAAATTCCTTTACCCTTGAATCTTGCTTGTTGTATTTATTTGTGTGATGGTATTTATAACCAAAAATGTTGTGAAGACTGGTACCGTCAATAAATTTTTCAACCGTTAAAACTCCCCAAACAGGCGAAAAAATTGTGTAGTCTGGGTCTTTATCCATTGCATTTTCAGTAATGACAAAAATATTTTCACATAAAGGATAGTTCGGGTCTGTAGTGATATCATTAAAACTTATTTCAGCCGACGTGACTGCATTTTTTAGCATTTCCATAATCGATGACTTGTTCATTTCCATGTCAGTCGTTGCGGACGTATCGCTTTCGCCATCCTTGAACGTTTCATTCGAGGTAGTGTCGCTTGATTTGCTTTTCTGTAAATCTTCGTACGAAATGCGTTTGCCGTCAAGCATAGCGGCAATGTTCTCAGAATGCTCTGGAGTTGACACTGCTGCATTGCCCATTGGCTCGTTACCGACAACTTTTGCATTGTCGGCGTTGCTGGGTTGCTCTTTTTCACTAGTTTTGTAATCGACAACTGTTTGAGCATTCGTTGCCAATGCAGCCGCGACAAGCGGCACGATGTAAAGGGCTTTTAGCCCTTGTAGCATCGGAGTTCTTGATTTTGACATCATAGTTATACGATTTTTAAGGATACTGTGATTAAGGCTGTTGGTAATAGAGTAGCCGCTCGCACTGACAGCCTTTTTTATTAATGAATATTGATATTCCTTTATGTTAGCGCCTTGACGCAGCACAGCATCATCGGCTTCATACTCGTATATTGCGCGCAGGTCGGCACGCAGAAGCCACATTACGGGATTGAACCACTGCATCGATGACAGAACGTCGATTGCCAGCACATAGTTTGAATGGCCCAATGCAATATGCGCCTTTTCGTGGTTGATGATGTGATGGTTGCCACTATCGTAATCGGCACGTGACATCACAATCCAGCGCATCCAGCTGAATGGCGCAATGTCGGCATCAACCACTATTATCTCAGTGCCGTCGGTATCGAAGTGCCGTTCTCCTCGTTTTATTATAAGCCTGACTTTTATCAGTTCCACTATCACTTTCGTGATTATTGCCACAGCGCCAGCCAGGTATGCCATAATTAGGACGATTTGCCACCATGGCATCCGCGGAGCTGTGCTGACTGGCATTTCACCTATGCTGTCGCCTTTTGTGGCGTCAAAATCCATATATGGCACGTTTGCGGGGCTCTCGGCTTCGACATACTGAATAGTGTTCAGTGCAGGCATGAAGTTTTCAAACGGGTCAATTTCTATGGTCTTGTGGACAGTTATCACGCAAAATGGCAATACAAACGACAGTATGGTTGTAAAAACAAGTATAAGACGGTTGAACTGGTGAAGTGTATCGTGGCTCAGCAGAAGTTTGTAGCAAAGGTAGAAGACTGCCATAATGACGGCAACCTTTACCTCGTATATGATAAGCGTAAGCATGTTATTTCTCCTTTTCAATCAGGTCAATTATTTCCTTCAGCTCGTCGATATTAAGCTTTTCGTCCTTTACAAACTGAAGCACGAGGCTGGGATATGAGTTCTTGTAGTACTTGGTTACCATTTCGCCAATTGACAATCCGCGGTATTCCTTTTCGCTGATTATGACTTTGTAGATGTATGTGTTGGCTATCGGCTTGCGCTCCAGGAATCCTTTTTCCTCAAGCGTGACAACCTGTTTTGCAATAGTGTTGTAGCTTGGCTTTGGCTCGTCAAGGTTGTCGACAAGTTCGCGAATGCAAAGGTCGCCTTTGGCCCAAAATACTTTCATCAATTCCTCTTCTTTTGTTGTCAATCGCTGTTTCATAATCACCTATTTATGTTTGATAATGCAAATATATAAAACGATCCAATACTCCGAAATAATTTCGGACTTTTATTGATATATTTTCGGACAAGTAAGAAATAATTTCGGGAATAAAAAACAAAACCACCCCGACTCGCAAGGCGAATCGGGGTGAATAATATGAATTTATATATTACAATCTACCAACTACTTCTTTACCAATAATCTTTTTCAAATTAGCACCTGCGATTTCATCACTATATATACTTACCCAATGTTCTTCATATATAGGGGTATTAATATCAGATGAACCATTTTTATCTACTTCATATACAATTAATCTTTCTTTGTCACATATAGCCATTAATTTCGAACGTAATAATCGTGCGTATGACAATGATTGCTTGTAGGCATTAATTCTATCGACCATCGAAGACATATCTAATTTTGCTTCTATTACAAAAGGTGCTGACTCGAAATGCTTGTCTCCTTTAGGGAAAAAAACAAAATCAGGAATGGCCTTTAAACCTCGTCCTGCTTTTAATGATAATTGTCGTGTCCAATTCGATTCGTCATATCCAAGATTTAATAGTATTGGTATTAATATTTTTTCTTCGACGTCTTTCTCTAATTTAATTTCACCAAAGTCAAAATCCACACACTCAAATAACTTAGGGAGTTTTTCAGTATCAAAACATTTATCTTGCAAGAATCTAAGTATTTCTGAATAATCTTTTGCTGATAGTTCTACTCCATTTACCCCTTGCAAATTCTTCCTAACAATTGAAAGTTGTGATAAATATGGATCACTTTTTAAATCATTAATGGTGATTGGTGGTATTTTAATGCCATTACATATAGTTGTTCTACATTGATAATAATCGAATGGATTAAAAACACCACTAGAATTTGCTCGCCATATTGAGTGGATATAGCTTCTTGGCGTTCTGCAATATACTACAATAATATCACCTCGCTTTGTTCTTTCGTTGCATTGCCAAATGCTGTTGGGATTGTCATCGCTTGGGGCTTCCCCAAGATTATCAAGATATTGAAAATCACCCATTGCAGCGCCTACAAGCCAAACGTTTGTGGGTTTGGGTAACTCAGCTTCCTTGACAGATTGAATCAGCATGGGAGCAAAATCATAAAGGCATGCACAAAACTCAGCATTGGAAAGATTGTTTTCCTTCTGAAACTCATTCCAAACCTGGCACAAATCCCAATAATATACCATATACTCTTTGTAGTCCTTAGTCCTTGGAATTGGCGGAAGATCTATTCCCAATGCATCACAATTTCGTTGAATTACAGGAAAATTGTTTTTATGGAACAAGGGCTTGAATTTATTGGGGAAGAATGCATATAGCGACATGGAAAGAAAACCCATCAAATTGTTCTTGTCACGATATCTATTCTTTGACAGTAGCACTTCATCATTCAAAAATTTATAACCTCCTTTATCATCATCTTCTATCTGAACAATATCATAATCCTGAACAAATTGCTCAAACTCTTCACGACTAAAGATTGGAGATTCCCATACAGGAAACGACATCACATTCTCATTAAAGAGGTAATAGTCATCAGATCTGAACGCTTCTGGCATATCCCCCCATTTTTCCGAAAAGTTGGCAACTTCTTGTAATTCATCGTAAGAAATGCCGTCCTTGAAATCAAAAAGGCTAATCACCTTCTTGCCTTCGTCGGAATTCTTATACATATTCCATAATTGTATATTCATAATATATGATTTTTATAATTATTAAATTGCCACTCAGAATAAGATTTTCTTTGTCTTTCAATCCGTTTTCAAATATACGAAATTGCAACCGAGAATGAAAAAGCCTATGGCTGGTTTGTGCCGGCCTAAAACAAAACCACCCCGACTCGCAAGGCGAATCGGGGTGGTTGCTGTCTTATGTGAATTGTTCTATTAGAACAACTTCTTTACTTGGTTATATACGTTCTCAGCAGTGAAGCCAAGCTTTTCGTCAAGCACTTTGTAAGGTGCTGAGAAGCCGAAGCTTTCCAAGCCCCATACAGCGCCTTCGCTTTCTGGAACCAAACCTTGCAAGTTTACAGGAAGACCTGCTGTCAAGCCGAATTTCTTCACGCCTGCTGGCAAAACCTGCTTTTGGTAATCCTTTGATTGGCTGCGGAACAAGCCTTCAGATGGAACGCTAACGATGCTTACCTTCTTGCCGTCCTTGCGGATAAGCTCGGCACCTGCAACAAGTGTTGAAACTTCAGAACCGCTTGCAACCAAGATAACGTCTGGGTTTGCATCAGAACCTGCAACTACATAGGCACCCTTGGCTGCTTGTGAGTAGTCGTTGCCTGCTGGCAAGTTGTTGATGTTCTGGCGAGAAAGGATAAGAGCGGTTGGAGTTGCAGTGTTTTCCATCGCAAGCTTCCAAGCAGCTGTTGTCTCTTGTGCATCAGCTGGACGAAGAACCAACATAGAGTTCTGTCCCTTGTGGTTTTTCAGTTTCTCCATCAAGCGGATTTGTGCCTCTTGCTCAACTGGCTCGTGGGTAGGTCCATCCTCGCCTACGCGGAATGCATCGTGTGTCCAGATGAACTTGACAGGCAATTGCATCAAGGCTGCCATACGTACAGCTGGCTTCATATAGTCAGAGAATACGAAGAA
>CALABN010000020.1 GCA_937885735.1 uncultured Bacteroidota bacterium
CCTTCATTATGGCGTTTGACTCGTTTTCCCTGCGGGCGGCTTCTTCCTGTGTGGCCTGCAGTTCTTCCATATTCTGGCGCATCTCCTCTTCCTTTGAAGCCAATTCTTCGGCTTGTATTTTTGATTGGTTCAAGAGGTTGTTGGTGCGCTCGTTGATTTTTACAGTCGATATGGTTGATGCAATGCTTTCTGCCAATTTTTCGACGAAGTTGATTTTGTAGTCTTCCAATTGTTGGAATGAGGCCAATTCAATTATTCCGAATACGCTATCGTTCAGAACCAACGGCACAAGCAGCAGGGTGGTGGCGGTGGCGCTTCCCATGCCCGAAGTGATGTTGATGTAGTTGTGCGGAATGTCGGTCATGTAGATTGTCTTGCGTTCGAACGCGCATCGTCCTACAAGGTCTTCGCCGATGGCAAAGCGTTTTTGCATGAACTTGCGGCGGTCATAAGCTATTGCGGCGGTCATTTCGTAAATCGGCTCATCTTGGGAGTCGTCCAGTATGTAGATGGCGCCTTGGTTGACGTCGATGTACTTGATCAGGTCGTGTAGTATTTGATAGGACAAGTCGTTGATGCTTTGGTTGCTGGTGTGCAGTACCTCGCCGAATTTGGCCATTCCCGAAGTGGCCCAATTCGCTTTTTCATCCTCAATCTTGCGTTTTTCGCTTTCAACTTCGGCTTCTTGCAGGCGCTCACGCATAACCAAAAGGTTAGTTCCCAGTCCGTCCTTGTCGCTGAGCCGTTCAAATTTGGTGTTCAGGTTTCCATTTCCAATGTTGTCAGCAAAATCGGCGGCTTTTATCAATCCGTCAATGACATCATTGGTGGTGTTGTATATTTCTTCTATCTCAGTGAAATGATTATCTACCAATTCGACTTTTTCCAAAACACCTTTCGATATGTATTTCAGCCTTTTCACTATTGTTGCAATTGGGCTGCTTATCATTTTCCCTAGGAATATGGCAATTATTATGCTTACAATAATTATGATGATGCAAAACAGAATGGTACGTTTTGAAAGTTGTACGTAGCCTATTAGGGCCTCATCGGTGCGAAGGCTGATTCCAACATACCAAGGTGTGTCCTTTACGGGTGTGAATGAGTAAATTTTCTCAACCCCGTTTTCGTTGACAATTGCAGTCATGGTGGTGTCGCCAATCATTGTCTTTAAAGTGTCTCCACAAGAAATTGTTTCAAACAGGTTTGCTCCTGACATTACCAAATCGGCATCTTTATGAGCAATAAGTTGACCGTTGTATTTTATTATTACCGGGCGTTCTGAACCCACATTGATGCTTTTTACTATGTCGGAAAATACGTGTGCATCGACACCGGTACAGAGTAAGCCGATGTTTATCCCATCAGCGTTGCGAATAGGGGCGCTATACATCACGGTTTGTTTCCCTGATGTTTTGCTTATTATGCAATCGGGTTCTGGTACACGTCCTTCCTTGTATTGTTTGAAATAAAGGCGCTCAGCCAGGTCTACAGGATTATTCTCGGTGGTTATGCCTTTACCTTCGGTATTGATTAAGACAAATCTGTTGATATCATTGTCTCCGTTGAGTGAGTTTCTCAGCATTTCAACAACTTCGAGTGTGGCGTCGTCATCGCGGTCAACTTCACTCAATGCTCTGATTTTGTCGACATTGGCCATGATAGAGACTTGCTTCTGTCGCGCTACAACAATTTCGTTAACTTCGTTGCTGATGCATTCCGCTTCACGCGACATAGTCTGGAGCATCTCGTTGCTAATGGCTTTGCGGCTTAGCCTCTGGGCGGTTATTGTCAAGATTATGCAGATGATTGAACAAAGCAGTGCTATTGTTATAGTGAGTTGGGTGCCAATTTTTATGCTTATCTTTTTCTTTGGTTGGTCTTGAACTTTGTTTCCCATTTGTCTTGATTTTTTGGTTACACAATCTTACAAAAAAGTTACGTAAAATGAAAACAAAAGATACATAGTCATTGAATGTGCACAACGTGGATGGGCTTGTAAATATGTAAAAAAAAACAATCACAGTTGATTTATGCCAATTGTGATTGTTTGCAATTATTGATACAAAATCTGTAGCGCTTTATGACGTCACATTTTTGAAATGTTATTTTTTCAGGTGTTCACCCAGATTCTTCATTTGTTCAATGTCCGATTCAGTCCATTTGTTCATAAACAGCATCAGTCCGTCAGCCGATTTAATCTTGCCGTCGGTATACAGATTGAGGAATTCGTTGATCTTGCCCAAAAACTCTTCGAACGAGTGTTTGAGTTGCTTCATGCCGTCGAATGCTGATTCGTCAGCATATCCTTCCACTATGCCGAAGTGATAAGAAGCAAAGTCGATCAGGCTACGAAGAGTCTCCTTTATTTCCTTTTTTGGC
This sequence comes from uncultured Bacteroidota bacterium, assembly GCA_937885735.1. The sequence continues at coordinate 2,383 of CALABN010000020.1, forward strand.
TTGTTGGCGCGGAAGGTAGTGTAAACGGCATTTTCCAGGTCGGTAAGTTTCTGCAGTTGCTCGTCAATCTCGATAATGCCCATCTCGCAGTTTTCCGTCCATTCAATCAATGGCTGTTCGCCAACGACGACGTTAAACTCATTGTCGGTCTCAACTTTTGGGGCAGGCTTGCTTGCCTTCCTAGGTTTGGTAGGTGTCAATGGTGGTTCTGCATTCAATTGGTCTTCAAGTTCCGCAATCTTTGCATTTGACTGCTCGTTTTCTTCCTTCAGTTTGTCAATTATTGAGCTGGCATTTATTTGCTCTGAAATGTCGATGCCTACTTTTATAACCTTGTATGGATGGCTCTCGTTTTGGTCAAATACAGGCGAGTAAGTTTCCGATATCCACAAATCATTGTTGTTGAGAGTGATGTGGTTCGTCTCGGTAATAGTCTTGCCCATACGGAGATTGTTCCACATTTGAAGGTGGCTCATCAGTTGCTCTTGCGACAAATCTACGCCGTCGTCCGACTTTTGTCCAATGATTTCGTCGGCAGAAGTTCCAAGCATTCTCGCATAAGTGTCGTTGACGTTTGTTATGGTTCCGTCCATATCGTATTCAACCATAATTAGTTTGTCGTTGATGACCTTCATTATGGCGTTTGACTCGTTTTCCCTGCGGGCGGCTTCTTCCTGTGTGGC
>CALABN010000021.1 GCA_937885735.1 uncultured Bacteroidota bacterium
ATCCTCAAGTTCGTCGTTTATGTCAATGGTGTGCAAAACACCGTCGGCTGGCATTCCTGCAATCAGGCACAAGGCCGAGTAACCAGTGAAGGTGCCAAGTTCAAGCACGCGCTTTGGCTGAATCATACGGCACAGCATTTCAAGCACCTTGCCCTGAATGTGCCCCGACACCATTTGCGGGCGCAGTATTTTGAGGTAAGTCTGTCGCTCAAGTTCGTCCAAAAGCGGACTGACGGGCGACGTGTGCTCCTCAATGTAACTGTCAACGCTATGGTCGAAACGCTGTGGCATACTAACGGAACAGTTTTATAATGTCGTTTCCGTTTGCGTAGATAAGCAAGGCAAAAAGCAACACCAGACCTATGGTTTGTGCTATCTCCATTGCCTTGTCCGATGGCTTGCGACGGGTAATCATCTCATAAAGGATGAACATTGCGTGTCCGCCGTCGAGTGCAGGAATAGGCAGGATGTTGAGGACTGCAAGCATAATGCTCAAGAAACTAGTCATACTCCAGAACGACAGCCAATCCCATTCGCCAGGGAATATCTTGCCAATGGCGATGAATCCGCCAAGGCTCTCGTAGGCCTTTGTTTCAGGCTTTACAATCAATTTGAACTGCTTGAGGTAGTCGCGGGCCACCACAAACGATTTTTTCGCGCCAGCAGGTATGGCCTCAAAGAAGCCGTACTCAACCTTGCACAGGTCGAAAATTCCTTCAGAAGATGCCATAACGCCGATCAGGCCAGTGGAATCGAGGCTGACGTTGAGAACTATCGACTGCGTGTCGCGCAACACAGTGACAGGCACTGTCGTGTTGCGGTAGTTGACAATGTTGGCACGGAACTCGTCGAAATATTCTATTGGCATTGTGTCGATGCCGACAATGCGGTCGCCTTTCTGCATTCCCGCCTCTTTTGCCGAAGAGTTTTTTGCGAAATCGCCAACTATGAACGGCATACGTGGACTGATGAATGAAGCGCCTTTCAACAGGCGAGGAATGATACTGTCGGAAAGATTGAGATTCAAAATTTCGCCGTTGCGCTCCACCTGAATGGTCTTCGACTCGTTGAGCAGAATATGTGCGGTGATGCCTGTGGCCTTCTTGATATGCTCACCGTCAACGCTGATTATCTTGTCGCCATTCCGCAGGCCACATTCAATGGCTGTTGAATCGCACACAACACCGTATTTCATACCTTCGGTAGGAAGATATTCCTCACCCCAAGTGTAGAGTATGCCTGCGTATATTCCCATTGACAGCAACAGGTTGAAAGTCACGCCAGCAACGATGATTATCAGACGTTGCCAAGGCTTCTTCGAGCGGAATTCATCGGGTTTTGGTGGCAATGCCATTTGTTCCTTGTCCATACTCTCGTCAATCATTCCCGCAATCTTTACATATCCGCCAAGCGGAAGCCAGCCGATGCCGTATTCAGTATCGCTGTTTTTGGGCTTGAACTTGAAAAGAGAGAACCAAGGGTCGAAAAAGAGGTAGAACTTCTCGACACGCGTCTTGAACGCCTTAGCGAAGATGAAATGTCCGAACTCGTGGATTATTACAAGAAGTGAAAGGCTTAAAAGCAGTTGCGCAATTCGAATTAATGTTTCCATTTATATTTTTGATTTATTGATTAACTGATTTATTGAATGATGATTGATTATTCTATTTCACCATCTCTTTTTATTCCGTCATCATAATCGAAACCAGACATATATGAGATTTTCCAATGCTCTTGCTCTTTTTCAAATTTGCATTTGCCCAACCCATATATATGGGTTTTTCCAAGAATGTCTATCCATTTCGCAATACCTTCAGCCTCAACGTTTTCAAAATCTTCATTTATAAAATTCATACTATCAACAGGTACAATACCTTGGCAATTGCAAAAGGGATCTACATCATTAGCAAATTTAAAAGTTGGCAAGTCGCCCACTAACCATTCTTCAAATTCATTATTTCGAATTTTTCTATCGAGTTCGGTAATTAGTCTTTTATAATTATCGATAAAAGTTTGTGAGAAAAAGCCTGTATTCTTTAATTCTTGGGCGGTTATTTCAAGTTCTTCAAAGTCAAACCCGATATATATTGAGTCATTTTCATCGGTAAGTACAGGAAGTAAATTAATATGAACGGTATCGTTAAAACTCCAATATATCATATCGCGAAACAGTTTTTCTATTTCCGATTTGTCATTTGCACTTATTTGCAGATTTGAATCGCAATTTTCTGTTACCGTTGTATTAGTTGTATTTGCTTGAGGTTTTGAGTTGCAACTTATGAAACTCATTGCTGCCAAAAGTGCCAAAGTAGCGATAACGGTTTTGAAAAGATTGGCGTGCATTGTTGTTATGGTTAAATCGTTTTACGTTTTCAGTTTACGTTCTCAAATCAGTCTTCTTGCAAACTCTCGCGACTCGCGGTCAGTGGCTACATAGTCGTCGTAAGTAGGCTTGCTGATGAACGGCATTTGGTGCATTGTCTTTTCAATGGTGTCGGCAATGTCGAGGAAGCCTATTTTTCCGTTAAGGAAAGCCGAAACGGCAATTTCGTTTGATGCGTTCATAATGGCGGGCATATTGCCTCCCTTGCCGAGCGCCTCGTAAGCCAACGCAAGGCATTTGAACTTGTTCAAATCTGGCGCCTCAAAAGTCAGCGGTTGCTGATTGCCAAAGTCGATGCGCTTGAAATCCGACGGCCAGCGGTCAGGATAACTCAACGCGTACTGGATAGGCAGTTTCATATCGGGCAGACCCATTTGAGCCTTTACACTGCCGTCGATGAACTGCACCATACTGTGAATGATGGATTGCGGATGGACGGTGACTTCAATTTTCTCGTAAGGAATGCCAAAAAGCCAATGTGCCTCAATCACTTCAAGACCCTTGTTCATCATACTTGCAGAGTCAATGGTGATTTTTGCGCCCATATTCCAGTTTGGGTGCTTGAGCGCCTGCTGTGGTGTCACGGTGCGCAGTTCGTCGAGGCTTTTGGTGCGGAAAGGGCCACCCGATGCGGTGATGATGAGTTTCTCCACTTCAGGCTCGCCGACAAGGCATTGGAATATTGCGGAATGCTCCGAATCGACAGGGGTAACCTTGACCTTGTGCTTCTCGACAAGTTTGGTGATGAGTTCGCCAGCCACCACAAGCGTCTCCTTGTTGGCCAAGGCAATGTTCTTGCCAGCCTCAATGGCCTTTATTGACGATGAAAGACCAGCGTAACCCACCATTGCGGTAATCACGGTATCTACCTGGCTCATCTGAACCACGTCCTCAATGGCTGACGCTCCCGTCCAGACCTTGATATCGAGGTCGGAAAGTGCCTCCTTCACTTCCTGATACTTGCTCTCATCGGCAATGACAACGGTGTTCGGCTTGAACTCGCGAGCCTGCTCAATAAGCAGTTGTGAGTTGTGTCCAGCGGTCAGCACCTCAACGGTGAGTTTGTCGGCGTGGGCACGCGCCACGTCGAGCGACTGTGTGCCTATAGAGCCTGTTGAACCAAGAATTGCAATATGTTTTGACATTATCTTTTAGAAAATTATGTAGTCGGTTGGATTAAGAGGCGTGCCGTTCTGCCACAGTTCGAAATGCAGATGCGGGCCAGTGGTGTATTCGCCTGTGTTGCCGATGATTCCGAGAGGTTCGCCAGCACGTACGCGGTCTCCTATCTTCTTCAGCAATATTGAATTGTGCTTGTATTGCGACACGATGTTGTTGCGGTGTTGCACAATGATTACGTAGCCAGCCTCAAGCGTCCAGCCAGCCGAAATGACAGTGCCGTCGAGGACTGAAAGCACAGGGTCGTTTGCGTTTGAAACAATGTCGATGCCGTAATGGCCCGATTCAGGCGCGTAATGATTGGTTATCTCGCCTTTCAGCGGACAGTAGAAATGCATCTTGACGGTACTCATCATTGTTGGCAGAATGGTCTCGTCCTCTACATAACGGACGTTGAACCTGTCGTCCTCAACGCTTTTGTACAGCGATGAATCGAGTCGCAACGGATGCACGCTCTCGCCCGACCTTTTTATCGAGTCCTTGCTTGCAATATGCGGATTGGTTGCCTTGCCTATCAAAATGCTGTGAAGATTCTCAATGTAAAGGTCCTTCTGATACACAACCTGCTCTATGGAATCAATCTTCAAATAATTGGAAATGACCAGTTTCCTGTCGTTCGCATCAGGGTATCCAGGCACATACTCGCGCAACGGCGTAAACGTGACAAGCACAATGCCGATGCCTACCAGCAACAAACCCAGGAAACCCACAATGGCTATTAAGTTGCGTAGCGACAGCACTGTATGCCAAACTTCCTTAAGCGTACGGTCGTTGAGAATGGCCAGACGGTACCGTTCCTTCAGTTTTTTTTTCTTCGATTTACCCATTTCGGAAAACTAAAACGTGCAAAGATAAAAAAATCATTGTAGTACGCTAATTCCTTTGGAACGCAAAAAAAACAATGGGACTACTATTGTTTTTGACTGATTTTCCCTAAACACAAAATGCCAATTAACGGCCGTTGTTTTTATTAAAAAGACATTCTCAAGCCTTTGTTATGAACAGTCATTTGTTTTAACATAAACACATATTTTATAATGATTTATTTTAGATACATTTAAACAATGTCATTTATACTATTTATTTAATAAATGCCCAGTTAAAAGATGTGGTGCATATTTTGCCTTTAAACATATTGTCTTGCATTGGACATAGTATTTTTTTTCGTAGTCCGATTCTGCTTTCATTCTGAATTCTGAATTCATAATTCTTATTTATATTTGTGGCTATATGAAAAAATTGTTTCTCACATTCGCCTGCATTGCCTCAATGTTTGCCTATTGCTATGGGCAGACAGTTGGCGTCGTGTTGAGCGGTGGCGGGGCAAAAGGTATGGCTCACGTGGGCCTGCTCAAGGCTTTGGAAGAGAACAACATTCCTATCGACTATATTTGCGGCACCTCAATGGGCGCCATTGTCGGCTCGCTGTACGCCATTGGATATTCGCCCGACCAGATGGCCGAATTTATGCAGTCTGACGATTTTCGCCGTTGGTCGAGGGGCATCACCACCAAAGAAGAGGAATATTACTACAAGACCAAAATCAGCGATGCCGAATGGATTAGCATCGACCTTAAACTAAAGGATGACGGCATATCGCCAATCTTGCCAACCAACCTGATTGACCCCGAACAAATGGATTTCAGGTTTATGCAGATTTATGCAAGCGGTTCGGCGCGCGCCGACTACGACTTCAGCAAACTGCTTGTGCCTTTTTTCTGCGTGGCATCAGACGTTCACGGCAACAAGCCAGTGGTGCTCACTTCGGGCAACCTATCGCAGGCCGTACGCGCATCAATGACCTTTCCTGGCTATTTCAAGCCTCTGATGATTGACAGCGTTCTTCTGTTCGACGGCGGTATGCAGAACAACTTCCCTTCGGATATTTTGGACAAAATGTATCACCCCGACGTTATCATTGGCTGTACGGTTACCGAAAACCCTGAAAAGCCCACCACTGACGACCCGTTTCTTATGCTGATGAACGTGTTTATGAAAAAATCAGACTTCAGCATTCCTGGAAAGGGCGTGCTTATCGCTCCAAAATTGAGCCAATACAACCTGATGGATTTTGACAAGTACGACGAGATTTCGGAAATAGGCTACAACGCCACTCTTGAGAAATTCGACTCAATTGCGATGCTCATCAAGCGACGTGTCAATCCCGACTCGCTTGCACAAAAGCGCTCCGATTATGTCGGCAAAAGTCCCGACCTTGTATTTAAAGACGTGATTGTCAACGGTGTAAACGAGCAAGAGGCAGGCTACATTGAGCAGACAATCCGTCGTGGCAAGGACACATTCAACTTCAAGTCGCTTGAAAAGGCCTACTTCAGACTGACGTCGGACAAAATGGTGAACTCCATTTATCCTCAACCATTCTACAACAAAGAAACGGGCCACTTCGACCTTCATCTCGACATATCGGCAAAAAATGCCCTGACAATGAAATTCGGCGGGAACCTGTCGTCAGGCAACCGCAGTTTCGGACAGATAGGCGCAGAATATGTGTTTATGAACCGAAGTATCTACACAGCATCGGCAAACATAACGGCAGGCCAGTTCTACAATTCAGCCGACGGATATTTCCGTATCGATATGTCGCCACGCAACATTGTGAAACGTATGCCACCACTGTTCGTCGATTTCAGGGCTGGCTACAACCGATGGAATTACTTCAAATCGAGCAATGAACTGTTCTTCGACAGCGAGGCATTGTCACAGGTGCTCAACACCGACAAGTACGTTGGCGTAGATTGTGGCACCCCAATAGGCAACAGCGTGATTGCTACAGCAGGCGTAGCCTACGGAATTATGTACTACAACTATTTTCAATCGACCAGCATAAACAAAAACGACATTGCCGACGAGACTCAAATGAATTATTTGGCAACGAAACTGAATTATGAATATAACACGTTGAATTACAGACAATATGCCAACAAAGGCCGTGAAACTAAAATACAAGGAAGTTTCATTCTTGGCAACGAGCATTACAAACCTGGCACCACCGCACGTCCATACGAAACGGCCAACAGAATTGTACGCTACCGCGATTGGTTCAACTTCAACATCAGGCATACGCAATATTTCAGTTGCGCCAAACATTTCAGCCTTGGCTACCAGTTTATGTTGAACATCAGCAACAAGCCACAATTCTCGAACAGCATTGCATCGTTGCTTTCGGCATACGCATACAATCCGTTTCCATTGTGCCAATCGCAGATTTTGGAAAAATACCGCGCAAACCAATGGGTTGGTCTAGGATTGATGCCTATAGTGAATATTACAGGGAATGTACAGTTCAGGTCGGAAATCCACGCCTTTCAGGCTTACCGCTACATAAGCACGTCGAACTACAAGACCACTTACAGCGACAAGTTCCCGACACCACGGTTTATGGGACATATGGCACTTGTCTTGCAGACTCCAATAGGTCCGCTTTCGGCAACTGGCAGTTACTATTACAAAGAAGAAAAGCCGTTCCGTTTCCAAATCAACTTTGGATATCTGATATTTAATCGAAAAGGAACAGATTGATAATCATTGTGTGTAACTCCGATTTCACACAATCACTCCATATTAAACCAATTATTTAAGGTGAGTTCTATAAATTCACCGTTTGAAAAATAGTAATAACAAAATGGGCTTTATGAACTTTTCGGCGCTTTTTGTTTTTTATCGGTATCTTTATGGGTGTCAGTCGTCAACAGTGCCCGCACTGTCTCCTCCTTCCGTCCATAAATCTATTCGATAAAATTCCAAAAATCTCTCGAAATCAATTTATAGAACCCACCTTGAGTGGTTTTGCAGACCTGAAAGGTCCGGACAATAATAACCGGATGCAAGCGGAGCGAAGCTTCCGGCTTGTCGCGCATCACGTAAACTGCCAGAAAGGCAGCACTATGAAAAAGACAAGGTACAACCTTTCAGGTTGGCTTTTTAGGGCTTGTTTCCAGGGTTTCACTGCGTTCAACCTACGGTTATGGCAGTTGGCCACGTTCAGTGGCTTATCCTGATGGAGATTGCGCTTTCAGTGCGAACCGAATCCGCACAGAAACGGCAGTTCAAAAAACGTCAGACGTGCATAACAGATGTTTACACAAACGAAAAAGTGAGGTTAAATGGAAATCTTAAGCTCTAAAAACAAAAAAAATCGCCTTAAAACAATAAATTGCTATATTCGCACGCTTTTATTGCGGTTGGTTTTTTCCAACATTGATTTGAAATAATTTAAAATTACATAGATGAAAAAGGCAATTAACACCATTCTACTATCATCGCTAGTTGCAATGACATTCAGCAGCTGCAATATGGACGAGGAATACCTTGGCAATTGGATAAACAAGGAAAATCAGATGCCGGCAAAAGGCAGGGCAGGAGCAACTTGTTTCGTAATCGACGACAAGGCTTATCTTGTAGGCGGCCGCGGACACTATAAAACAGAAGTGTATTACTTGGATACATGGCAGTTTGATCCAGACACCTATTCATGGACTCAGTTTGATACCGTTCCTGCGCAAAAAGGCCGTTGGTATGGAGTTGGCTTTGCCATTGACGGGAAAGGTTACTATGGTACAGGCCGAGGCAAATCCGGTGTGTATTTCAAGGACTTCTATGAATTTGACCCATCGCAGCCAGCAGGATCACAATGGACTGTTACAGATTCAATGCCGGGCGAACCAATCTACGGTATGATTGGTTTCTCAATCAACGGAGTAGGTTATGCTGGTACAGGTGATACAAAGTCTATGGGTTATTGCAACACATTCTATGAATATCATCCTGAAAATCCTGCCGGCGAGAAATGGAGCATAGTGCCAAACATCAATCCTACAAAGCGCAGCCTTGGCAGTGTGTTTGTCATAGATGATCGTGCCTACATTATTGGCGGCATAAGCAACAGTGTATATGTTGAGAGTTTTGAACGTTTCGATCCAAGTTACGATAAAGGCGAAAACCGTTGGTATAAGATAAGCCAAGACTTTAATTATGATTATCGCAGCTCAAAATACTTGAAGATTAAACGTTATGGCGCAGCCGCATTCTCAATCAATGGCCGTGGCTATATTTGCTGTGGCTACTATGGTGCCGTCAAATCTGATGTTTGGGAGTATATACCATTTGTTGGACGTGACAATTTGGGAAAATGGACAGAAGTATGCTCATTTGAGGGAAGCGCCCGCCATTCATGCCAAGGTTTTGCTGTAGGTCAGACAGGCTACGTTTTATGCGGAGCTTCCGACATTGTTTATACACAAGACGGTAGTTTCCTTGACGATATTTATATGTTCCATCCGCAGGAGGATTACGATGAACTACAAAGCAGGTAGTTTCCCAAACAGATAACATAAAAAGGGAAATCTTCCAAAATGTCGATTTCCCTTTTTTACATAATAGGCGTACACCTTGATTTACATCATTTAATGAAGAAGTTTGTTTTATTTCTGGCCCTTTTTTCAGTTGCAGCCTCTTTTGTAGGTTGCGAGGATGATATTTATCATGGCAATTGGATTGAAATATCAACATTAAATGCCAAAGGCAGGGCCAATTCATCTTTGTTTTTAATTGACGACAAAGCGTATGTTACAGGTGGCTACGGCTACTATTATGTTCCTGTGTATTTTAACACCACTTATGCATTTGATGCCAACAATTATTCATGGACAGAATGTGACACAATGCCATGCATGCCGCGTATGTCAGGCGTTTCATTCTCAATCAATGGCAAGGGCTACTATTGCGGTGGAATGACCAGCGACGGAGAATACCACAATGAGCTGTTCGAGTTCGACCCATCGCAACCTGCAGGCTCACAATGGAGAGAAATGGTTTCAGATACGTTCCCTGGTGGCAGGTTCCGTTGTGGCTTGGGTTTTGCCATTGACGGGTGTGGTTATGTAGGCTCTGGCATTAACGAAAAATACGGCACATCAAACCAGTATTTCAAATTTGACCCTACAAAGCCTGAAGGTTCACGATGGTCAGAAATCAGCACACCCAATGCACTGCGCCGTTATGACGCAAGCGTATTTGTAATAGGCAGCAGGGCATTTATCATTGGTGGCA
>CALABN010000022.1 GCA_937885735.1 uncultured Bacteroidota bacterium
TTGGAACGAATTGACAATTTCCCCGCTCGACCCTGGAATTGTTTTTGAGAAGATAGTTGTCGATTACGGAGGCTATGCCTCACAGTTCCTGTTTGGCACCGAATCGCAGTATTCAAAATAGTTGTAATCTGATATTTACAAAAAGGCGAAAGATTCATCTTTCGCCTTTTTTGTTCTTATGTTTATTGACTTTCCGCGGAAAAAGTGTGTTGTTTCTACATTTTTTCCGCGGAAAAAATGTGTTTTTGTTACACTTTTTCCGCGGAAACATTTTTTTTTTGTACTAAAGTAAATGTTGTTTATATGGATAGATTGTTGATAGATAAGATGTTGGAGTGGAAAAACTCTTCGCGTCGCAAGCCTTTGATAATATGGGGGGCAAGACAAGTAGGTAAAACGTGGCTTATGAAGGAGTTCGGCCGTAAATATTTTGACAATACTATCTATATATCTTTTTATAATAATAGACGAATTTCGCAGATTTTTGAAAAAGACTACAATACAAAACGGATAATTGAGTCTATTGAGATAGAGTTGAAAGCAACTATAACGCCACAAAAAACACTTGTTGTCTTTGATGAAGTGCAGAATTCCCTGAAAGTTGTGGAGTCGTTGAAATATTTTTTCGAGGAGTCGCCACAATATTGCATAGTTGTGGCGGGCTCGTTACTTGGTACGGCAATTCACGAAGGTATTTCCTTTCCTGTTGGCAAGGTTGATGAACTGCATTTATATCCTCTTTGTTTTACGGAATTTCTTCGGGCAATGAATGAATCAAAACTTGCCGATTTTGTTATTGCCAATGATTATGACCGGATAAACGATTTTGGAGAAAAATATGCGGAACTACTTAAGGATTATATATTTACAGGAGGTATGCCTGAAGTGGTCGAGGATTTTCGGATTAACAGAGACTACTCACAGGCACGGCAGTTGCAATTGTCTATTTTAAATCAATATGAAGGTGATTTTGGCAAGCATATAAGTCCTACCGTATTGCCACGCATACGTTTGGTGTGGAATTCGCTACCTATGCAATTGGCAAAGGAAAACAGAAAATTCTTTTTTGGGCAAGTGAAGTCTGGTGGTAGAATGAAGGATTTTGAAATAGCCATACAATGGTTGGTTGATTGTGGTTTAGTCTATAAAGTACATAGAGTGTCCAAACCTGTAATGCCACTTAAGCCTTATGCCGATTTTTCGGCATTTAAACTTTATTTGCTTGATATTGGATTGCTTGGAGCTATGTGTGACCTCGATTTTTCGGTCATTTCGCGTGGAAATGACGTGTTTGTGGAATTCAAGGGCGCACTTGCTGAACAATATGTTTTGCAACAACTTGTTTCATCGGTTCATTGTAATCCATATTATTACGCTTCGGAAAAATCAGCGTTTGAAGTTGATTTTGTTATCCAACAAAAAGACGGAATTGTTCCAATTGAAGTGAAGTCGGAAGAAAACTTGAAAGCGAAGAGCCTGCGTTTTTATTGTGAAAAATTTCAACCTTCAACCGCCATTCGAACGTCTATGTCAAATTATCGTAAGCAGGATTGGTTGACAAATGTTCCTTTATGGGGGGTGGAATGTATCGGATTACTTTAAGGTGTGTTCTATAAATTGATTTCGAGAGATTTTTGAGTTTTTATAGAGTAGATTTATGGACGGAAGGAGGATACAGTGCGGGCACTGTTGATGACTGACACCCATAAAGATACCGATAAAAAACAAAAAACGCCGAAAAGTTCATATAGCCCATTTTGTTATTTTATTTTTCAAACGTTGAATTTATAGAACTCACCTTAATTTTGAGAAATGTTTGTCCCTATATGTTTTTATAAATATCTACATATAAAAAGTCGTCACTTTTGATTAAAAAATTCCGATAACTTTGTGCCTGCTTCGCAATGCGGGCAACGTACAGTCAAAATTGAAGAAATGGGAATTCAGATAGAACTACTGCTTTTGGTAGTGTCCATATTATTTTTCGTAAGCATCTTGGTCGGAAGGGCCAGCAGTCGGTTCGGCGTGCCAATATTGTTGCTCTTTTTAGGTGTGGGAATGCTGTTTGGTAGCGACGGCATCGGCATTGAGTTTGATAATTGCAATTTGGCGCAAGCCATTGGCACTGTGACACTTTGCATCATTTTGTTTTCTGGAGGTATGGATACCAAAATTGATGACATACGTCCTGTAATTGTGCCTGGAATCATACTTGCCACGGTGGGAGTCTTGCTTACGGCAATACTGACGGGCATTGCCATTTGGTGGATTCTTGGTATGACAATGGAGTCTGCGGGGATAGGTTTCCTTACGGCTTTTCTGCTCGCATCCACAATGTCTTCAACCGATTCAGCGTCGGTGTTTTCCATTTTGCGTTCAAAGGGATTGAACCTGAAAAACAACCTGCGACCTACACTCGAGTTGGAGAGTGGTAGTAACGACCCAATGGCCTACGTGCTTACAATTACGCTGATAGGGCTTGTCAATTCTGAAATGGAGCCTTCTTACTTAATGGCGTTGCTTTCTGTGCTGATGCAGTTGGTTATTGGCGGTGCAGTTGGCTATCTGCTTGGCAAATTTTTGGTTGTCATTATCAACAGGTTGAAAATGGAAAATGCCACTCTTTACCCTATATTGGTCTTGACGTTCTGCATTTTCATCTTTTCATCGACATATTACCTGAACGGCAATAGTTATCTTGCTGTGTATGTTGGTGGTTTGGTTATCGGAAATTCAAAATTCGCCCATAAGCGTTCAACAACCAACTTTTTCGAGGGCCTTACGTGGTTGAGTCAGTTGTGTCTTTTCCTCACGCTTGGTTTGTTGGTCAATCCGTCTGAACTTAAGCCGATAATCATTCCAGGACTTCTAATCAGTTGTGTTATGATTTTCGTCACTCGGCCAGTCAGTGTATTCCTGACATTGATACCGTTCCGCAAGTTCAGGTTCAGCGACAAGGTGTTCATCTCGTGGGTGGGACTGCGTGGCGCCGTGCCTATCATTTTCGCCATACTCACATTGGCAAACGACGTTCCTCATTCAAGGTTGATATTCAACATAGTATTCTTCTGCACATTGGTGTCGTTGATTCTGCAAGGAACCACATTGCCGTTTGTCGCAAAGCGTCTTGGCGTTGCAAAGGCACCAGGAAGGGAACTCAAACCTGAAAACTTCGACATTGATTTCCCTGAAGAAATCAAGTCCGCAACGTCGGAGATACTTATCACCTCGCAGATTTTGAGCAACGGTTCCCGGCTAATGGACTTGGGAATGCCCGAAAAAACGTTGGTGATAATGGTCAAGCGTGATGAAAGATATTTTGTCCCTACTGGCAGAACCCCGCTTATGGTTGGTGATAAGTTGTTGGTTATCACTGATAATAACGATGCCTTGGCTGAAACCTACAAAAAAATGGGCATTGTTAGTTAGTTATATTTATCATTGTCAAAAATTACTGAAACAGGCAACGTAATGGAATTGAAGCGCAATTTTGTAAGCAACGACTTAAAAATCAATTCGTTTACTGATATTGAACCTTACTACGTCCAACTTCTTGAGCGGACGCTGAAGACCGACAGCCAGGTTTGGCAATGGCTTCTCGACTGGAGCGAACTCGACAGCATTGTTGAGGAAGACTTCGCTTGGCGATATATTAAATCTACCTGCAATACAGCCGACAAGGAAGCTGAAAAGGCTTTCGAAACATTTGTCTCTGAAATTGAGCCACAAATATCAATCATAACCAATAAGTTGAACAACTGGTTCTTGACAGATGAAATTCAATGCCATATCGACAAAGCCCGATTGTTCACAATGCTACGTGAGATAAAAAAAGATGCTGAAATTTTCCGTGAGGAGAATGTCCCTCTTGAGGCTGAACTTCAGCAGGCTGAACAGGAATTTGGCGTCATCACTTCCAAAATGAGTGTCAACGTCAACGGGAGTGATATGACAATGCAACAGGCATCAAACTACATCAAGACAGCGCCTCGCGACGAGCGCAAGCGTGTCTTTGAGTTGATGAACTCACGCCGTTTGCAGGACAAGGACGCCATAAACGCGCTTCTCGACAAACTTATTAAAATGCGTTGCACAATCGCAAAAAATGCCGGGTATTCAAGTTTTGTCGATTTCCGTTTCCGTCAGTTGGGCCGTTTCGACTACACTGTCGAGGATTGCCACGCATTTCACGAGTCCATTGAAAAGATTGTAGTTCCGCTTGTTGACGAAATCAATCTGCGACGCAAGAAACTTATGGGTGTCAGCGAGTTGCGCCCTTACGACTTGTCTGTCGACTTGCCTCTTGGCACACATTTGAAGCCGTTCAACACCATCGACGAGTTGGTGGAGAAGGCAATGTGGTGCTTCCGCGACATCGACCCTGAACTTGGAATGTTTATGCACACTATGGCAGATTTGAACCGTCTCGACCTGGACTCGCGTATTGGCAAGGCGCCTGGCGGTTACAACTATCCGCTTTATGAAAGCAATACCTCGTTCATCTTTATGAATGCCACCAACAATCTCGACGATATGGTGACTCTGATGCACGAAGGCGGACACGCGGTTCACGCATTCCTTTGCGCCAATCAGCCACTTGTAAGTCTCAAGGATACGCCTGCCGAAATTGCCGAACTTGCAAGTATGAGTATGGAATTGCTTACAATGTCAAAGTGGCATCATTTCTTCAAAGATGAGAAACAACTCAAGATTGCGCAACTAAACCAGTTGGAGAGCGTCATCGAAGGCCTGCCTTGGATTGCCGCAATCGACAAGTTCCAACTTTATCTGTACAACAATCCTGACCATACTGTTGAAGAGCGCACACAGGCTTGGCGTGAAATCATGTCGCAGTTTGGCAGCAAGATTGTCGATTATTCGGGTTACGAAGATGCCTATGATAACCGTTGGCAACGTCAACTTCATATCTTCGAACTGCCTTTTTACTATATAGAGTACGGATTCGCGCAACTCGGTGCCATCTGCATTTGGAAACGATACGTCGAGAATCCGGAACAGGCTGTCAAGGATTACAAGAACGCATTGCGTCTGGGCTATAGCCGTTCAATCCGTGAAGTGTATGAAACGGCGGGCATAAAATTCTGCTTTACCCCTGAATACATCTCTGAATTGGTCGGTTTTGTCAAGGCTGAAATGGAAAAACTTATGGATTGACCATCTGGCAACATTTAATCTGCCAGATTGTCGCAAAAAAATGTTTGGTCGGTTTTTTGATAGAATCGCCAGCGTTGTATTATTTAGAAATCAATAAAAATTACATAAAATGGAAAACACAGAACAACAGGAAAAAGATGTAAAGGTTGATGCAGAACAGATGCAACAGCCTGAATCAGAACAAGTAGAGACCGATTCTAAAAAATCCAAAAAATGCAAAAAGCAGAAAAAGGAAGATGACGCAAAAGATAAGGAACTAGAAGAATTGAAGGCACAAGCCGAAGAACAGAAAGACCGCTATCTGCGCCTGTCAGCCGAATTCGACAACTATCGCAAACGTACTTTGAAGGAACGTTCCGACTTGCTCAAGACTGCTAGTGGTGACACTTTGTCGGGTATGCTTCCTGTTCTTGACGACCTTGAACGCGCTATGGCAAGTATGGAAAAGGCAACTGACGTTTCAGCTGTTCTTGAAGGTGTAAAGTTGATTTATAGTAAGTTGCAGGAGTTCTTAAAGAACAAGGGCGTTGTCGAGATTGATGCTATGAACCAGGTTTTCGACACTGACTTGCACGAGGCTCTGACTAAAATTCCGGCTCCATCTGAAGATATGAAGGGCAAGGTTGTTGACGTGATTCAAAAAGGCTACAAAATAGAAGGCAAGGTTATTAGGTATGCCAAAGTCGTTGTGGGCGAATAATTTAATATTTTGAAAAATGAGCGAAAAACGCGATTACTACGAAGTGCTTGAGGTTTCGAAAAACGCTTCGCCAGAAGAAATTAAGAAAGCATACCGTAAGCAGGCTATTAAATATCATCCTGATAAAAATCCCGGCAACAAGGAAGCTGAAGAAAGGTTCAAGGAGGCCGCTGAGGCTTATGAGGTTTTGAGCGACCCGCAAAAACGTCAGCGTTACGACCAGTTTGGACACGCTGGTGTCAATGGTGGCGGAGGTTTCAGTGGAGGTGGTATGTCTATGGACGACATATTCTCTCATTTCGGCGACATCTTTGGTGGCAGTGGCTTTGGCGATTTCTTTGGTGGCGGTTTTGGAGGTGGGCGTCGTGGTTCGCAAAGCCGTGTCAATAAAGGTAGCAACTTGCGCGTGAAGGTCAAGTTGACTCTTTCCGAAGTCGCCAATGGCGTCACAAAGAAAATCAAGGTGAACAAATATGTCGCTTGCGACAAATGTAATGGCACGGGCGCTTATGATTCAAGTTCATATAGTTCTTGTACAACTTGTCGTGGCTCGGGCGTTGTTACACGTATTACGAATACCATTTTGGGACAGATGCAACAGTCGTCGGCTTGCCCTACCTGCGGTGGCGACGGCAAAATCATTACCCGCAAGTGTACTTGTTGCGGTGGCGAAGGCATAGTTCAGAAAGAGGATATAGTCACACTAAACATTCCTGCTGGTGTTGCCAACGATATGCAGTTGTCTGTAAGTGGCAAGGGCAACGCCGCCCGACACGGAGGAGTCAATGGCGATTTGCTTGTCCTTGTTCAGGAAGAGGAGCACCCTGACTTGATACGTGACGGCAACGACCTGATATATAGTCTGTTCTTGTCAATTCCAGATGCCATATTGGGCACTACGGCCGAAATCCCAACAGTTGACGGAAAGGTCAAAATCAAGATTGATGCTGGAACACAATCAGGGAAAATATTGCGTTTGCGTGGCAAGGGCATCCCTGAACTGAATGGCTACGGACGTGGCGATTTGCTTGTCAACATTCAAGTTTGGACACCTCAAAACGTAACTCGTGACGAGGCGCGCATTATTGAAAAATTGAAGGAGTCGGACAGTTTTACACCGCATCCCGACAAAAACGACCGTAACTTCTTCGAACGCATGAAGAACTTCTTCAACAGTTAAGGTGGGTTCTATAAATTGATTTTGACAGATTTTTGAATTTTTATCGAGTAGATTTATGGACGGAA